>JAKABN010000131.1 GCA_021796895.1 Thermoplasmata archaeon
TGTAACTTCCGGCGGTCACCGTACTGTCGACGACCTCCCTTGCATACCTGACCGCCATTCGGCCCTCGTCATCGCTGAGCATTTGCCCTTACCATGCACTTCGTTACTCATTAATTTAATGCATCGCCAGACAGGTGCGTGCACATCAGGCAATTAACTGCACGGTGGAAAGTCTGCTGAACGCATTCGCAGGTCCTTTCCACTCGAACTGTCCCGGATGAAGAAGGTGAGCCAGCAACTCAACGCCTTCGACTATTCTCGGACCCGGTCTCGCAAAGTAAGAGCCGGCGTCTACCGCAAAAATCTGTCCATTATTGACAGCAGTGAGCCCGCTCCATGAAGGAAGGAGAGTGAGTCTGCCCGTTTCTTCAGCCATATCAGATACACTCATTCCGCATGAGCCGACGATTAATATTTCCGGGTCCCACTCCAGCACTCTTTCCCATTCAATGCGGACGGATGGCAGTTCCCTCCTTCCGAGACTGTCTGTCCCGCCCGCAATTTCTATCATCTCGGGGATCCAGTGACCGCTGCAGTAAATCGGATCTGTCCATTCCATGAAGAAGACTCTCTTGGCAGCCCCTTCCTTCTTTGTCCTCCTTTTCACGGCGGCGAGTCTCGACCGGAGAGAAGAAACAAGAGCCGAAGCCGCATCGTCTCTGCCTGTGGCTCTCCCAAGCTGGGCAATACTGTCAAAAATCCCTTCTATCGAATGCGGACTCAGATCCATCAGCCCCGGAGCATTATCCATGGAAGTGATGGCGCGTTCAATGAGTTTTCCCGACGCAGCGCATACATCACAGAGCCCCTGGCCTATAACCAGATCGGGTCGAAGGTCCGACAGCAGATTTGTTTCGACAACATAGAGATCTAGACCGTCCCTGAGCCTGCTGCTGACAGCAGAATCTATCTCCGCTGAGTTCATGGATGACATATCGATGGCGCTGTGTATTACGACTGGCTTCTGCATGGCCTCCACGGGAAAATCACATTCATGTGTCACGCCGACGACCCTGTCGCCGGCACCAATGGCGTAGAGCATTTCCGTCGCGGCCGGAAGCAGGGAGACTATTCTAGCAGCAGGGGATGGCATGAGTCAAAAAACCACGCCTGACTATCTAAACTCTTTGAGTGACGGCACATGAGTTGCTGGCCCCGACAGGGTTTGAAAGAGTGAACTTCAGCAGAAAAGATTTATAAACTCAATTAAAATGAATCGCACAGCTCATGAAATTCGTAAAGATATCACAGGCCGAGATCGGAAACATCAGGACGCTGTACGAAGGAGTCATGGCGAGCGCCTCGCACGGACTGTTCTTCAGGGAAGGCATCCTGACAGGCAGTGAGATAGTGAAGATTGCAAAAGGAGAGGAAGGAGATCTGCTTAAGACAGCGACGAAACTTCTTGTGGCAAGAGGCTGGGCGGAAGATGTCACGTTCGGCGAGAACAGGGTCGTCGTGAAAGGCTCGATAGAAGTTGGAGATTCCAGTCTGCCTACATGTCACAGACTCAGGGGCGTTTTCAAAAGACTTTATGAGGCATCCCAGCACCATCGCTTCTTCTGCGAGGAAGCAGAGTGCGAGAGTCTTGGCTCACACAATTGTGTCTTTACGGTGAAGAAGCTGGAGGATGAATAAAATGCCTGATGAACTTCGTGGTATGCTTGATAAATTGAGGAAAGAAGGAGCCAGATCTTCAGCCGTGATCAGCAGGGATGGTCTCGTGATAGCGGCCGATCTCGACGCTGGAGGTTATGTGGAAACATTCGCAATAATGTGCGCAACGCTCATGGGGGCGGCGGTCACGGCCAACATGGAACTCAAACGCGGAGTGCCGGAAAAGGTCACGGTTGAGAGCATCGACGGAAAGATGCTCATACTCAATGCAGGAAGGAAGGCAGTAGTGGTAAGTGTAATAGGAAGCGACGCGGACGAATCCGTAATAACAAATCAGATGAACAGAATCGCCGAACACCTGAAACAGAGCTGAAATGGATTTTAAGCCGGGCGTCAGCGGAGCATGCTGACTTACCCGTATCCCCCGGGCCAGTCTACCGCTGCATACGTTGATTTGCAGGGGCTGCCTGCAGTATATTCCACCTTTTCAGCAGCTATATCGATGACAAATGAATAAATTGTCTCGGCATCCTGGCCGTGCACGCATGAACCCTCGCCATGGTCAGAGAGATATTTCCGTATCGATTCCGCATCATTGAACGCTGTGCGGGCATCAGTCTTTCTTCCGTTTCTCAGCACAAACGGGAATGCCTCAATCTGCTCGACTTTGAAATAGGAGCCATCCCAGACTGCGTAGAATGCAGATGAAGCATCTGCGACGACGTATGAGGATCTGTGCATGGGCGTGGTGCTCTTCAGTTTTTCCAGGGCGGCTGAAATATCCTTGGACGATTCCGCCAGGATTCTGGGTATCATATATGCTGCTGTCCCGGGGGTGGGTTGGGCGTTTCTCTCAAGAATGTCGGCACATGCGAAGACGCCGTAGACGCCGATGCTTTCAGATGTCCCGCCGAAGTAGCCGCCCATTCTTCCCAGCGATGCATACGAGTCGTTTGGATCCAGGCGCAGCAGATTTCTCACGGTGCATGAAGGCCAGGAGGCGTAGTTTCTTCCTGCAATCACGGAACCGTCGTGCTTTGAAACGACAGTCAGCGAGGTCGAAGGTGCGGAAAAGGTGTCAGAAGCCTCACACAGGATTGATTCGAAATCAATCGATATTCCTTCCGCAATGCCCTGCAACTCGTCCTTGAGCACTGGATGGACTTCGAACGTTGCCTCCGTCGATTTAAGCGCGTTCTCAAGCAGCGTGCCGTCCGGCTGCCGTGAAAGCCGTTCATGAACAGCAGGAGTGAAGGCGTCGGTCATCTTTCTGCCGATGTCGTAGTGATTGCCGCCCGCGTTCACGAGCCGGTAGTTGTCCGCCATTTCTGAAACTGAAGCATCGTCGGTCATCGCTTGAATCTCCAGCGCATAAATTTTCTACGTGTAAATAAGCATGACGAAAGAGTGTCATTCTGTGCTTACCTGAAATGACTGCCGGGAAAGTAATTCTCACCGGAGGCAAATCAGACTGTGGGAAGCAGAGCGGCGGAAGCCGATTCACGGAGTACGGATGCGATGTCAGTGACTTCGCCTCCGGTCCTGATATTGACCCTGCACACGGGACAGGCTGTGACCACTATGTCGGCACCCGTTTCCGCGAGCTGCTCTGTCCTCCTCCTGGAGACTGCGCTGGCGGTGGAGGGAAAAAGCAGTTCGTCAGGACCTCCGCAGCAATGTGTTCTCCTTCCGTTCCTGGACGGGAGCGATACATCGCATGCTCGCCCCACGAGGTCGTTTGGTGCGGTGAATGAGGAGAATCTGCGGGAAAGATGGCATGGTTCATGGAATACAATTTTCCTGCCAGTTTGCTTCAGCCTGATGTTTCCAATCAGTTCCAGATAATGAACGACCTCAAAATCGAAATCCGGAAGCACCGAAGGAACGGTGTTCTTCAGCAGATCGTAAGTGTGAGGATCCACGGTTATTATCTTCCTTGCACCGCTCTTCCTGAAGGAATCCGACAGGCGGGCGGCATACTTCGCGAACGAGTCTGAAAAGCCAAAATCATTGAGCAGTGTTCCCGGGTACATTTCTTCTTCGTGCAGATAGCTGAACTCGACGCCTGCGAGCCTGAGAAGAGCGGCTATGTCTCTCAGGTGGCCGTCCATCTCGGCCGCGAGTCTCCTGTTCCTGAACAGCGATGCAGAGCGGGACAGAGAGGGGAAATGTGCCACGAGCGCCGCGGCAAAGTCCCTCCCGGCCACGCGCCTGTTCAACATATACCCGAGACGGCCGCTGTATGCCATCGTCTGATACATCTGACCCGTGTAAAGAACCGTCTCTCCCCTTCGCGGGATGCTAAGACCCTTTGCCCACCTGGACATAGCCCTGCGGGCAGGAACAAGCGAGCCGTAACGCATGACGATGCTCTCGATCAGCCTGGCATTACGAGGAGCGGATGACGGCGCCAGTATCTCTTTTGCATAGTGAGAAACGACGCCGGCATTCACCCCTGCAGGGCACACTTCGAAACAGGCATAACAGTCGAGGCAGGAATAG
This sequence comes from Thermoplasmata archaeon, assembly GCA_021796895.1. Lineage (GTDB taxonomy): Archaea > Thermoplasmatota > Thermoplasmata > Sysuiplasmatales > Sysuiplasmataceae > Sysuiplasma. Next base: position 4,120 of record JAKABN010000131.1, read on the forward strand.
AACGAGTCTGTCAGGGCCGAGAGGTCGCGCCCCTCCCTGGTTCTTGCCAGCAGCTCTCTTGCAAGCAGGACGCGACCTCTTGCGCCGCGTGATTCCGAATAACCCGATGCTGGTTGAGTCGGGCAGACGGATTCGCAGAAACCGCAGCCGATGCATTTGCCGGATTCCTCCGAAAGTTTGTCGATGACGGCGCTCAAATGAACACCTTTCCGGGATTCAGTATGCCCTTCGGATCCATTACAGCCTTCAGCTTCTTCATGAGTTCCAGCGTAGCCATTGAGGATCTGTGCTCATACTCCATTTCCAGCAATTCCCTCTTCTCTACTCCTATCCCGTGCTCGGCGGAAACGCTTCCTCCATGAACGAGTGCGAGTTTTGCCATTTCAATATGAAATTTGCCGACCCTGGCGCTCTCCTCGGCGTCGGTGAAATCGACGAACATGTTGGCGTGTATGTTTCCGTCACCTATGTGCCCGAAGAGTGCGGCTGACACTTTCATCTGATCGGCGAGAAGGCTTATTTCTGAAAGCACCATGGTGAGCTCGGACGGCGGGACGACGATGTCGCCTATCAGCACATGGTCGTTTTCGCCCCGCCTCACCTTCAGGAGAGAAGAGTATGCACCCTTCCTCGCAAGGTAAAGCGTGCGCATTTCTGATTCGTTGCGTGTGGACTGCACTTTAAGCGGATTCGAACCGCTCAGCGCGGAAATGATGTCATTCATGTATCTGTCTATGGCTTCCACAGGACCGTCGACATCAAGCAGCAGCATGTAAGAAGATTCTGCGGGGAACGTCACCTTGCCGCTTTTCTGGACAGCATCCATAGTCTTCCTGTCCAGAAATTCGGCGATGGTCGGCTGTATTTTCGCGGAGCGCACGTCTGCTACAGCCCTGCCGAGCGACGATATATCGGAGTAGTAGGCGACCACTCTTCCGGTTGATTCCGGCAGGTTTGTTATTTTCAGGTAAGCCTTTGTGACGATCGCGAGGGTGCCTTCGCTTCCGATAAGCAGTGAAGTGAGGTCGTAGCCTATCCTGGATTTCAGTGTTTTGTTGCCGCACTGTATAATCCGGCCGTCGCACAGCACAGCCTCGAGGCCCAGAATCCAGTCCTTTGTCGTGCCGTACCTCAGACATCTCAGACCTCCCGCATTGGTGGAAATGATGCCGCCGACAGTCGCCGCTATCGAGCTGCCGGGATCAGGCGGAAACAGATGGC
>JAKABN010000132.1 GCA_021796895.1 Thermoplasmata archaeon
CGTGGGCATTCCGATACAATCAAGAGCGTGATGGATGCCGTGACAAACAGGGGTCTCTCGCCTTTGTCGCCATCTCCCGTCACCGACCTCGTCTATTACATGATACTGGATTTTGCCACGGATGCGTTCATCGATTCACTCACGGCTGTGGAGGATGACATATATGCACTTTCGGACGAAGCGGAGAAGTTCATCAATTTCAGGAAGAGGAAGATGGAAGACGTCAGGGAACTCATGGTCTCTCTGTCCAGGATAAGGGCACGTCTGATGGAACTGAGGGCGGTGCTGTCACAGGAGAGGGACGCCCTTGGACAGATTATGAGGGGTTCGGTCCCGTATGTCAGGAACGACACGCTCCGGAATTTCAGGGATGTGCACGATCATTCATTTCAGCTAGTGGAACTTGTCGACTCTTACGTCGGGCGCGTAAATGATGTGCGAGACCTCTACTTCAGCCTGCGAGCGGCGCTCACTGACAACATAATCAAGGTTCTGACGATAGTTGCTACTATTTTCCTTCCGCTCGCCCTCCTCGCAGGCATCTATGGAATGAATTTCACGAGCGGTTTTAATGTGCCCGGAAGCTCATCTCCATATGGTTTCTATGTCATGATAATTCTCATGACTGCAGTCGCACTTATTCTCATCGGCGCATTCCGCAAGTACGGGTGGATTTAGCGGTGTCCTGATTTCCGGCGGCCGGTTCAGCGTGAGTTGCTGCCATGTGCTGACAGACCCGAGTCTGGCCCACCGCAATCCGCACATCGCTTAATCATTGTAGTGAATACAGCATGTGTGTATATCCGATGCTGAAAAAACAATACGGGAACTGTACCGCAGGCTGCCGGCTGTCATATGCTTAACGCGGCAGGATAACCGGTGATGTGTTAACCACACTCTCAGTCACTTTGCCTTGACCGCCCTCCTGCGGTTGAAACGTTCATATGCTTCAGACCAGAGCAGTGCTGAGATTCCCATGATGAGGGCAAATATCAGCGGATAAAGAAGAAGCACAGCGGCATAAGGAATGGCGGAAATGGAGGAGATGATTCCACCGAGTTTCGCTATATCTGCTGCAGGGTATGATGCAAGGAGCGACAGCGGCACAAGAAATCCAATTATCAGTCCTGCGAGTAAACTGTTCCGCTTCCTGAAAATAATCAGAGGCAGGGAGGCTACTGCTGCAAAGAACGCATAGGGGCTGATGATTATTATTGAGAATGCAAGTGCGAAGGAAAGAATCGCCGCCATGGACTGAAAAATGATGTCACGTGTATTCAATGACAAACACCGTCCTCTGATCCGTCATGCTGTAATAGCTGTGATTAATCCAGACCGGAAGCTGATTTTCAAAGTAAGCGCTGAGCAGATTTTCGCTCGGGCCACCAGGAAAGACGCCGTAGAACTGCCCTGTTCCGGGGTCGGAAATCTGCCTGAGCGAAGAACTCACGGTGACATATGGTTCAGGCACCGCGAGATCCAGCGGAACGCCGCCGACACTCACCGTGTGGCTGTCTCCCCAGATTGGTACTGGACCTGCCGAAAGCGCCCTTAGTCCTGTGTAGCTCGAGATGTAAAGCATGTGGACCTTCCCCCATTCCCAGTTTCCGGAATTCCCAAGCTTCGACGTCAGAAATGAAACGGCTCTGCTGAACGCAGTCTGTGCAGTGGATGTGAAATTGCCGTTGAACCAGAATGAGTTCGGGTCGCTTCCGGACAGGAAGATCAACGAAGACACGTAGGGGAGCGGCAGGTATGAAATTCCGTGAGACGCGTATATTGTGTCAAATGTCATATTGTAGAGTTCGGAGAGGAAATACCAGTAGACAGTTATGCCAGCCTCATCCGTATAAGTTGTGTAATTCCAGGACTTGAGAAGGGAGTATGCAGCAGACTCAGTGGGAGTCATCGACATGCCAGACAGCGCTTTGAGCACTATCGGCGTGAGCTGGCTTGCCCAGTAATCGCTGACATTGGACTGGAGTGCCATCATGCTGCTTACAGACATGCCATCGCTGCTGTTCAGGTAGTGGTATATGGTTTCGGCCCTGCCCCCTGATGCCCAGTAACCGCCGATGAACGGATAAGGGTAGTTCATTCCTGCCGTCGGCTGGTTCGGGGCCAACATAAATCCTCTCGAAGGATTTTCCGCCTGCGGCAGATATCTGAACGGGACGTATCCAACAGGCTCATATGCACCGGTGGTGCCGTTCAGCAGTGATCTGGAACCGACGACGAGCACGGGGCTCCCGTCAGGAAGGTTTTCCCTGATCAGCGGATATTTTCCCGCAGTTATTATGCCTGCATTATGTACCGACACAAGCGCAAAGTTCTGAGGAGGCGAACCCCAGTACTGAAGTGCGCTGACCATGTCGTTGTAAGTGTGCGACTGATCCAGAAGAATCTCCGCAACAATATCCAACGCTGTAGAAGGTGTGTGCCATCTCATGCTTATGCCGAAACCGGAACTTCTGGCAATCAGCGGGCCGTTGTTTGTGTAAGACACACTATATGTTCTTCCAAGCAAAGTGTAATTGAAAACCGCCAGCCTGTGCCATGTGCCGTTATAAAGGTAGCTGTTTCCACTGAGAATTTCGAGGTAGTCGTTGGCAGAATTACCCTCCGGAGTCGTGAGCCCCCATGAAGTTGTGCCCGTATGCCCTATGAGTATGCCGGGCACTCCTGCGAGAGCCCAGCCGGTGACGTTGAACTGAGCGTCCGAGAGCTGCATCGGTATCCACAGGGAAGGGGCATAGAGGGTCAGATGCGGATCGTTTGCAAGAATCGGTTTTCCATTGGCTGAATATCCAGATGTCACAACCCAGCTGTTGCTTCCCACATTATTGTCCAGATAACTCGTTGTGACACCTGCATACGGGTCAGAGATGTTGCTGAGCGCATCCCTGATGAGCGGTTGAAGTGCAGAGAGTAAGGTCGTGTTGACGCCAGTTGCCCATTCACCGTACCAGTTCTGCGACCAGAGGTATGGTGGAGGTATTGACTGGGAAGCAAGGCTGTAGCCGTTCACCGCACCACTGCCTGGAACAACAGTCACACGCTGTGTGTAGTAAGGATAATAGGGCCATATCTGCGACAGGTTGCTGAAACCGAATGTGTCATAGAGAAGGGCAGATGCAAGTGGATCTGACGAACCGGTGATCAGCGACCATGACATAAACTCCTGCCAGACGAGCACATCAAAGGGTGACCAGAAGAATGGTTTGGCGTTGAGCAGTTTAAAGCCGAATGGCGGCGAACCATAAGAGCTGTTTATGAAGTCATTGACACCGATGCAGTAATCCTGCAGATATGAATAATATGAAGGATAATCCGTTTTGTATAGTGCCTGCAGTCTGAATGCACTCTGCGGCAAACCAACCAGGTGCATCGCTATGTCGGACTGAACGCCGGCTTTCCCCACATAATTACTCACGTTGCCGGAAGCGAGAAGCACCTGCAGTTCCATCTGGAAAAGTCTGTTGCTCGCAACGTAATATCCCTGTGCAACAAACAGATCATGGTTGTTCTGTGCTGTAATGTGCGCCACGCCGGACGCATCAATGGTCACTCCTACCCTGCCGGTCAGATGCGGAACATTCAATGTGCTGTTTCTGTAAGTGGAGTCATTTATCGTGCTCCACAGACCGTTGACAGGATTCAGAAGCACAATTTGTGTGGAGACAAAAGACAGAGCGACAAGCATGGCGATTATCGCTACAAGCCACCTGTTCTTCATCATTTGGTAATCTGCTCAAGGCTTATCAAAGTGAGCGTGCCCCGTCAACTTTTCCCTGACTTTCAACCATCCGCTCCGGGAACTACCTGAATCATCCCTTCTTCTTCCTGGTTACGCCTCATTGCTTCAGTCGGAGGGCCTTTTGAATAATCTGGCACAGGCTGTCCCTTCCCTGATATGTCTATTGCCGCATTGACATCCCTGTCTGTGCGCTATCCGTAACGGACACACCCGCCTTCCATCGCACTGAATTTGAACGATTCGCGAATCTCCAGTGTCTGGAGCTTGTGCCCATTGCCTCCTTCTCCGGGAACACGATGACGGGTGTGCCTTCCCATGCGGTCCTGCAGGTGATTTGCCTTTCAATCTCTCCTGCCCATGCGACGCCTTTGACCGGGCCACTTGTCCTCTCTCACTTCCCGTCGCCTTTCCTGAACAGCTTCTGTTTGATGTCCCTGATGTCTTCGAGCACGATTGCGGTGTTTGCAGTTTCCGAACCGAATCCACAAGAGATCCGGTGCGCAGGACACATCGCAGCTGTTTCCGGCACGGTCTGTGATTCCCTGCGACAACAGTGTATATGAACAGGCATGTTGTTTCCACCAGCATCATGGCAGATCCCCTGGACAGGATAGTCGATGACAGGTTCAAGGCTGCTCTCCGGAAGGCCAGGGATCTCATGGGTATGGTAGCGGAGAGCAGGACTCTCAGGGACATTGTTCCGGGTTTCCAGACACAGAAGGGGATATACAAGCCGAGGGACTCCGAATATGCCCTGTGGATCAGGCAGACCACGAAGGGTCCTTACCCTGATCGGGAGCCAACGGTCTATCCGGACGGCTCGTGGTCTTACAGATACGCACCGGAGGCCAAAAACGGCAGGACTGACATTTCCCTCAGCACAAACCGTGCTCTTCTGAACTGCATGGATGACAGGATTCCTGTTGGTGTGTTCATTCAGAAGAAATTGTCCGGATTTGACACAGCATACGATGTTATGGGTCTCGCCTATGTCGAAAGCTTTGACGGAACGCATTTCGTCATTAGAGGAGAGGCCATAGACGCGGATTCCGAACCGATGATTAGCGACATTATACCGCCGTTTCAGCCTTTCGAAAGGTTGCCGCGAAGGACGTCGAACTCGATACGACTGCTGAGGGAACATGCCTTTCAGACTGCGGTCAGGCGCGCGTATCACGGCAGGTGCAGCCTGTGCGAACTGGGTTACAGCTTCAGGGGACAGCCTCTGGCCATAGAGGCGGCTCATCTGATACCGGTCAGCGAAAGAGGAACGTCCAAAGACATCCGGAATGGCGTCCTGCTTTGCAGGAATCACCACACGCTGTTCGACAGATATCTCTGGGCTTTCGACGAGGATTTCAGGGTCATGGTCACTGGCGATCGCATGTTCAGGAAATCCGCCGCAAACAACTGTGTGCTGAAAGCAGAAGGCAGCAAGCTTCCGAATCTGCCTGAAATGCAGTACGACATGCCAGCCCGCGAAGCAATACGCTTCAGACTCGACAGGTTTCATTCCAACGAATGATGGAATCAGATTGATATCGCAGGCGTTGTTTACATTGCTGGAAAAG
>JAKABN010000133.1 GCA_021796895.1 Thermoplasmata archaeon
TCATAACCAGTTTTTCCGGTTTCGCGCTGATCATGAGAAATACGATGGCCACCGCGCTCAACGAGGATTACATACTCATGGCACACGCGAAGGGTCTCACACAGAGAAGGATAATGAAGAGGTACGCAAGCAGGAATGCGATACTGCCCGTGGCCACTTCGATTGCTCTTTCGTTCGCATATATCGTCGGAGGAGCATTCCTCGTGGAGGTTATTTTCTCTTATCCTGGCATTGGGTACACACTATACAATGCGGTGACGGTTGGCGACTATCCGCTGATACAGGGCATATTTCTGATAATTACGACGACAGTCATACTTGCAAACTTTTTTGTAGACATAATGTACGCTTATCTTGATCCGAGGGTGTCACTCAGATGAACTATGCAGGAGAACATATCAGGGGAGGCAAAAAAAGTCTGTCCAGGCGACAGGCCGAAATAGCCAGACAGCGCGCATTTCAATTCGCCCTGAGACTCTGGAAGAACTGGAAATCCAGGGTAGGCATGATAATACTTGGTGCGCTTGTGATTATGGGTGTCACTGCTCCGCTGGTAGCTCCGTATTCACCTTACAACATATCATTCAATGCATGGCAAGCCCCTTCTTCTGCGCATCTGCTGGGAACGGATTATGAAGGAGCCGACGTCTTTTCCCAATTCCTGATTGGAACAGGAACCTCGCTGTACGTGGGTGTTGCAGTGGCAATATTTGCCGCGGCGATAGGAACGCTCGTCGGCGTTATCACGGGATACTTCGGCAGGATTGCGGATGAGGTGCTGATGAGATTCGTGGACATACTGCTCGTGATTCCGGGTTTCCCCCTCCTCGTGCTGCTCTCTGCATATTTTCCTCCGACACTGAACACGACTATCATCATACTTGCCATATTGAGCTGGCCAGTGCTGTCCAGAATAATTAGGGCCCAGGTACTGACGGTGAAGCAGAGACCTTATGTGCTGGCTTCCAAGCTCAGCGGTTACGGCAGTTTCCGCATAATATACAGGGATATTCTGCCGAACCTGATGCCGCTGATATTCATAAACATAATTTTCCTGGTGGTCGGAGCCGTGGTTGCTCAAGCAGGACTGGCATTCTTCGGTCTCGGTGATCTCAGGTCGGTCAACTGGGGCACGATGCTCTACTGGTTTGACGCGGAGGACGGGATCGTCTTCCGCGCATGGTGGTGGCTGCTTCCTCCTGGAATCGGCATTGTCCTCCTTGGCCTTGGCGGCAATCTGCTATCAAACGGACTTCATGAGGTCACGCAGAGAAGGGGAGGCAGCTGAATTGGCAACGCCGATTATAGAAACCCGGAATCTCGGAGTAGACTATCTGCTTGAAAGCGGGACGGTAAATGCCGTCAGGGATGTCTCGTTTCAGATAAATCTGGGAGAGATTGTTGGGCTGGTCGGTGAGAGCGGATGCGGGAAATCCACACTGGCGATGACATTCCTGAAGATTGTTACGCCTCCGGGGAAGATAACGAAAGGCAAGATATTCTACTATTCGGGAGCGGACGGGCAGAACGGGCCTGTTTCCGTTCTTGAAATGACCAGTGGAAAGCTCAGGAGATACAGGTGGAAGGAGGTATCGATGATATTTCAGGCATCGATGAACTCACTCAACCCGGTGATTCGGGTCGAAGAGCAGCTGATTGACACCATGTTGGACCATGGATACGACGAAGAGGAGGCAGACAAGAGGGTGAATGTCTATCTGAACATGGCAGGCCTTGATCCGAAAGTAAGACGTTCATTCCCGCATGAGCTGAGCGGTGGAATGAAGCAGCGCGTGGTGATTGCAATGGCCCTGTGCTGCGAGCCGAAGTTCCTCATTGCCGACGAGCCGACGACTGCCCTCGATGTGGTCGTTCAGAGACAGATACTCGACCAGCTCAAAGAGCTGAGTAGAAAGCTGGGTCTCTCGGTGCTGTTCATAACACACGACATTTCCGTCATAGCCGGTCTTGCAGACAGACTCGCCGTGATGTATGCAGGCAAAATCGTCGAGGTAGGCACTGTCACTGAAGTATTCAAGACACCACTGCACCCGTACACTGCAGCACTCATGTCCTCTTTTCCCTCACTCACCGGGGAGAAGAAAAAACTAAGGGGCATACCGGGTGCACCACCAGATCTTCGCAAAAGTGTTACCGAATGCCCGTTCGCGCCGAGATGCCCAAGGGTATTTGACAAATGCCATACCGGCGAGCCTCCTCTGATTAAATCTGCCGATGGACACATGGCCGCCTGTTATCTTATTAACATGGAGAAGTGAACTCGGATGGATCCGGTAGTAGAAATAGAGAATGTCACGAAGGACTTCAATAGCGGCAGGAGCCTCAGGAACAGAAAAGGGATGGTTACAAGGGCACTGGATGAAATCAACCTGTCCATTGGACGGGGCGAAGTGCTGGGGCTGGTGGGTGAGAGCGGTAGCGGCAAGACAACCCTTGGTCTTGCCATACTCAAGCTGCTGGACGTCGACAGGGGTGCGATAAAGTTCAAGGGAGCGGATGTCACCGATCTGAAAAGAGGAGGATTAAACGACTTCAGGAAACAGACACAGATGATTTTCCAGGATCCGTATGAATCGCTCAACCCGTTCATATCAATTTACAAGTCCGTTTCAGCCGGCCTCGACGTATTCAGGAAAGAAATGAACAGCGAGGAGAAAATCAGCCTCGTCTCGAGCACCATGGAGTCTCTCGATCTGAGACCTCCTGATGATTTCCTGTACAAACTGCCGGGACAGCTCAGCGGCGGGCAGAGGCAGCGTGTCGTAATTGCCAGGGCGGTCATGATGTCGCCTTCATTCATTGTTGCCGATGAAGCGGTCTCCATGCTCGATGTGTCCATTCGGGCTGACATACTCAATAAGCTGATTTCACTGAAGGAGAAAACCGACATGTCCATGCTCTTCATAACCCACGATATCGCTGTTGCACGTTATATTTCAGACAGACTGGCGGTTATGCATCTCGGCCAGATCGTAGAATATGGCGTGGCGGAGGATGTCATAGGCGATCCGCTCCACCCGTATACACAGATTCTGATAAACGCCGTGCCGGTTGCCGATCCGGAATCGCCACCCAAGCCGATACCGTTCACCAAAGGAGACTGGGAGAAGGTCAACCGCGGCTACAAGGGCTGCAGCTTCGTGGACAGATGCCCGTCTGTGATGGACATATGCAGACAGAAGAAACCGGAAATGAGGGAAGAGAAACCCGGTCACAAAGTGGCCTGTTTCATTTATGGAAATTGAGTTTGTGCGCCCTCGCGCAATCTTATTATATCTGGATTGAGAGGAGGCATATGTGCGTGGAATAGCCACAGTCAATGGAGTCATGGCACTGCTGTTCTGCGGCGTTGTTCTTGCATGGGGTCTGAATTTCATTTTCATCCGAATCGGACTGCACGATGCTCCGCCGCTGTGGCTGGCATTCATGCGCGCGGCGACAGGCACGGGCGGGATTGCGGTTTATCAGTCGATGCGACGCCAAAGCCGCAGGCTCTCCATGGCGGAACTGCGCGATGCACTTCTTGCAGGCGTTCCGAACACTGCTGTTTTCTTCGGGGCGCTGTTCGCAGGAGAACTGCGTGTGCCGCCGGGCACGACGTCAATACTGGTTTACACTTTTCCGCTGTGGGTGTCGCTGCTGTCCGCTCCGCTCCTGAAAGTATCCTTGAGCCGGAACACATGGGTTTCCATAGCCGCTGGTTTCACCGGCATCGTACTGGTGTCGGAACCGTGGAAACAGACCTTGAACGGTTCGAGCCTGATATTCATCCTGATCCTTATCCTGGGAGCGTTTTCGTGGGCCGTCGGAACAGTGCTCGTCAAGAAGCGGTTTGACAGAGAAACATTGGGCTCTGTCAACCTCTGGCAGATGGCGAGCGGTACATTCATCTTGCTCATTGCAGCTCTGCTTTTTGAGCCACGGGGCGTAATAACTCCAAGTGTTCAGCTTGTCGAATCGATTATTTGGCTCGGCCTGATAGGCTCAACATTTGCATACATGGCGTGGTACATGCTGCTTGGAAAATACAACGCTGCCCAGCTGAGCGCGTGGACATTTATGGTTCCAGTAACCGCACTGGTGGCGTCGGCGTTTCTGTTCGGAGAGCGTCTGTCGGCTGTCCAGGCAACAGGAGTGCTCTTCGTTCTGTTAAGCATTTACGGCGTCAACCGTGCGGCCGGCACCTGAAAAACAAATCTTTTGTGTGCCGGGGACGGGATTTGAACCCGCGGCCTTCGGATTGCCCAAGCGCTGAACGCGTCCATATGAGTCCGACGCTCCGCCAGTCTGAGCTACCCCGGCAGCGTACGGTGGAAAGTGAAACGGAATTAAAAATTACGTTACTCCCTGTGCTGAGAGTTGTCGATTATTTCCTCCGGGGAAATTTCTTCTTCGGCGGGCTGTGATGAAGCGGGTGCTGTCGATTCCGGTGAAGCTGAAGGCGCACTTACGGGTTCGGGAGCCTGCGCTTCCGTTTCTTCCTGCACAGACTGTTCAGGCACTGCGGGTGTCTCTGGCATTACAAAGCCCTCCGGTGGGAATGCCACTATTTCGCTGCGCCTGATTTCCACCTTCTTCATGGGTATGATTATTTTTGTTGAATTTGCGATCTCTTTTGCCATATCCCCTGACACTATCGACTTAACGACTTCTCCAAGCATCATGCCGGAGACCCTGCTCCTGACCAGATTTGTGGCAATGTTCCTGATTGAAGTTTCCTGGGCAGACTGGATTCGTCTCTCCGTCACTACCATTGGTTTCAGTCTGATCGTGAATCCGTCTTTGGTCACGGCATCGACAACGTGTTCTGTCTTTGTCCTCTTCCTTCTCGTGAGTCTGCGCACATAGTCGTTCGTGAGATCGTGACCAATAAACTGGGTGTGGACCTCATTTCCCTTTATCGAATTTGCCTTGAATCTGAGCTTGATGTGCATCTTGGAAAAATCTCCTGTGATATCCTGCACAGTTGCCTCTGTTGTTCTCTGATTGAGTTCGTCCTGTGACACTGCAGGTGTTTCGCCGAGCTCAATTGAGTTGAACATTTCCGGAGCATAAATTTTGAACCAGGATTTCTCCTTCCATTTGTCCTTGACCTTCCTGGATGCTGATTTTGGTTTATCTGCCATGCGATGACACGTCCGCTGAACTCATGTTAGTAAAAACACTCCATATAAAATGTTTATGGGGGGAATTGAATCTTAACGGGGAG
>JAKABN010000134.1 GCA_021796895.1 Thermoplasmata archaeon
TCCCTCAGTCATAGTGACTGAGGATCTTACGCTCCTTTCTCATGGAAGGAAGACACAGCGTCGCGTGTCTAAAAATATGCGGCGTAGTCTCGGTGCGTGGACATACCGTAACTGGCTTAACCGGCTCGAAATGGCCTGCCAGACGAACAGTGTTCGATTCGAGCGGGTTCCACCGGCCTATACCAGTCAGCGGTGCCACGAATGCGGCCACATCGAGAAGGGGAACCGGAGCGGGGAGAGTTTCTGCTGCCGAAAGTGTGGCTACGCCGGCAACGCGGATGTGAATGCTGCGAAGAACCTCCTGATACGGTTCTGGGGCAAGACCCCGACCCTGCACCAGCCTACGGTCGGTGCTTCAAACAGATGTCATACAATGCTATGACTTCTGAACGGTTATGACTGAAATCCCCAACTCGCCAGCCTCGTGTTTGCTGAGCCATGGAATAATGCGATTTCTTAGCGCCTTATTCCTGATTAAGTCAACACAGTAGTCCGTGTCAAGCATCAGTATCAATCAAACAGCTCTCCTCGCTTCCTCTGTGTGGGCTGTTTCCTTGACTCCATGAAGTCATCAGTGAACAATGAAAGGCTTTCGCTGAACACTTTCCACGCATCTTCTCTGGGCATCAATTTCAGGTTGCCTCCATTTCGCTTGATGTAGACTTCCCTGGCATCTATTCTGAACTCCTTTGGAAGCCTGACTGCCTGGCTGTTTCCACTCTTGAAAACCTTCGCGGTTTTGATTTTTGACACATCGCTATATATACGTTTATGTGTATATAAATTTGAGTTGCACAAGCGCATCTCTATACAGAGACCACAAGAAAGAGAGGGAAAACAGCGCGGTCAACTCGTCGGTAAACGCAAGGCCTTATGCTATCCGGGACTCTTGGTGTACTTTTGTGGGGACCTGCACCATCACTCGATTCGTTTTAGGCTCGAATCTGATGAACGCCTGGACTATGTGCGGCTGTTTGGATAAAAACGCATTGAAGTTCGAAATCATGTGTCATGACGTAGACACAGGCGGTGTCTACTTCAGCAGGATAAGGCTGTCACCCATTGCATCTGCAAGATCAGAAAAGTCATTATCTGCTGTAATGAGAGTCTCATTGTTTGCCAAAACGATGCCGGCAATCAGTACATCCGCTTCATTTTTTAATCTCCCGTTACTCTTCAGTTCGCGGTAAAGACTGCCGGACACTATCATCGACCTGCTGTCAAAGTGGTATATTCTGACCCTGTTCAGCAACTCATTTACAATGGATTCCTCTTTCCTGGTCCTATAGCCTTTGAGTAGTTCGTAACCAGTGATGACCGTGATAGCTATCTCGGAGTGACCATCTGACATAATCTCAGAAGCAGTCTCCTTCCCTCTCAGGTAGTCAATCACAATGTTTGTATCGAATATCGTCATCTCACAGATCACTTCTCGAAAACGAACGTCTTCTCTCTTTTCTGATACGTTCTTTGAGCTTTGTAGCCTCCCTGTCCTCCATCTTCCAGGCACCGAATAGATCCGAAATATCTGTCTCTTTGTCCTTTAAGAGTTCGGAAATCACTGCAGTGAAAGACTTTGCCTTTTCTCGCTCCTTAAGCCTGCTTAGCCTATTATACACGTCTTCCGAGATTGCTATTAGCTTGGCCACAAACTTAAATTAATATATTAAGTTATAAAGATTGCTATTGCCTGATCGTAATCAGCCAGGTGCCCTCTTCAGACCCCGCATGTGGCGTCACATCAGGTTCGAATCTGAGAGTGAGCCGAAGGGCGTTTTCTCAAGCTGCGACTTTACTCGAAAGATGCCGCTCTCATCTGTCTTCAATTCTGGATTTATAGCGCGTGTGGAATCTCGCGTCTGGTGGCACGGCAAACGCGAAAGAATGCACGGGATACCGCAGTTGCTGTTTAGTAAGGATTTACGCTCTTGAGAGCAGCTTGCCCGTCTCCCTGAATTAACTGAGCTCCGGCTCAATCTATGGGCCTGTTTTTCTTGACTCAGCGCTTATCGATTATGGACCACCAATGTTCACGTTCAACTCTAATTTAACCAAATGCAATGCCAAAAATATCGAACAATCGTGCTTTATGGGTCCTACCCGCTAATGGACAAATAAAACAATTGACCTTACTATACCTGTCAATGACTGTTGGAACATTATGCGGCAAAATCACCATCTCGGTCATATAACCGGGAAGTTGCATTCAATTCGACTCGTAACGGCCGTGGAACCACTTGTCCGCGGGCCCAGACAAAGGGATCCACTTCTTCAGAATGTCATTGTTTTCACAATGACATTTGTTACATCACTTGTGTTTGTCGTTATGTCTTCAACCATTATCGTCATGCTCTCCAGCGCGGCTGCATTGAATATTCTCGGAGGCAGCTACTATGCAGTCATGGCGATGGCTGTCGCGGGACTGACAATATCCCTGGTTTTGGCGCTGTTGTCGGGTCTTCGCCTCAGGCACAGCCTCTCCGGGCCAAGAGACATCCATTCAGCACAATTCGCACCTGCGTCAAGCAATACCTCAGCTAATCAGGACAATATATCCAGGATTCTAAGCTATATGGACGATGCAGAGAGCGGCATATACATGCTGATAGTCGATGCCGGAGGATCAATGCTGCAGAAAGATATAGTCGGGCTCAAGAAATATTCAAAGGCGAAGGTAACGAGGGCAATAGATCATCTCGAACGTGCAGAGTTGGTGGAAAGGTTGCGACACGGCACCACAAACTTGATCGTCGTCAAGGGAACACACGAGAAAATGAATGAAGTGAAACGTGTTTCACCGTAGTCTTATACACTGTTTCAGCTCTTCAACTCAATACAGTAAATGTAGTGGCTTGATTAGTATGGCAACTCAGACAGGGTCTTCCGGCAGTTCCTACAGGGCATTCCTTGTTACAATAGGACTGATTGCTGTTCTTAGTGTGGTGAGCATACTTGTTATTTCAAGCATCCTGAACTCCCATGCTATGTTTTCTAGCGGTACTGGTGTCTATTTTGGGGCGCTGCGCCGGGTAAGCAGCGCGGGATTCGTATTCACAGGTATTGGGCCTGTAACATCAATTGCGCTTGATGCGATGCTGTCGATCATTCTGCCTCTCCTTCTACTCACTCTCTTTCTTGTCTGGACAAGAAAGCATGTTGATACTCACAGTGGTGATGCAGATGAATAGTCAGAAGCTGAGCAGAATTCTGGCATACACCAGGGGTCGGAGGGGAAGAAAGGAGTTTGTGATGTTTTCGGCCCTGATTGTCATAGCAGGTGCCTCTACGGGCATTTATGCTACAGCATCCTCGGCGCTGACTCATCCCGGCCAGATGCAGCCGCTGTTGAAAGCGGGGACTTCTATTCATATAACCTCTCTTGATCGGCAGCTGATCGGTGGGACATATCATCCGGAGAAATATCTTGGAGAAATGATTTCCTTCTCATTGTCTGGAAGCGGTGCTTTACTTGGCAGCTGGCATTCAACAGGAAAGAGTGTGATGTATGTCACCGGAGTGAACTGGGTATGGATGGAACTGCCCTGGCCCAGTGCTTATAGCGGTTCCTTCAACCAGACGCTGCCTCCCGGACAGTACAAACTGATCTATGGCGGATACGCGGGCGATGTAATTACTAATGACAATACCATTGGCATTTCCTATTATACTCCGCACAGCATATCCTCGCTGAATATACCCGCAGGGACAGTGATAAACACTCGGAACAGCTCTGTAGCATATTCATTTAACATCCCACAAGCTGGAACCATAGTAGGCAGTTTCCTGACGACAGGAGCGTTCGCATTCAGCGTTTCTATGACATCACCTGGAGGCAGCTCGATCGAGGGACTTGGTGGAGGATTTTCATTTGGCAACACAAACTCAAGCGCAGGAACAACAAACTCCGGTCCACTCACCACACCGCTGGAGCCTGGCAGTTATGTCATCACATTCTACGGGAGTCATCCATTTACTGTTACAAGCACGATTGAAGTGTTGAATGTAATTGAGTGGAATTATGCAACATAGTGGCATACGACGTCATACAGTGTCAAGACTGACGAGTTACGCAGTGGTTCCCGCACTTTCCTCTTTCGTGCTTAGCCTGCTGACTATTTTATCATTCGAGTATATTGGTTTGAAGATCCCTTTTCCTCTCCTTCTTTTCACGGTTGCATTTTGGTACGTAGTCGCTTTTCTGTTTGTCCAGACATTTATACGAATAGGGAGACACAATTCAATTCGGACTCTCGGATGCAGCGCGGCAGCAGGTTTATTGCTAACGATCCTCTCGTCGCTCTCAGTACTCGTGAACAGCCCTGTTTCTCTTGCCGGCCCGCCTTCGTACGGATATCCTCTTGTTTACTATATTCGGGGCTGGCAGAAATCTGGAATGCTAACGGGACCCTCGCTTCTCAACATAGCACTGGCTTATTTCCTTCTCGATGTCGTTTTCTGGTTTATAATATCTTTTCTCATAGCTACTTCGGTAGTATGGCTTAGAAAATGGTCCGTACCTTTCCTTGCGACCTGTTTTGCAGTTTCGCTGGCAATAATGGCTCTAACATATGAGATTTCAACATTAATGCTTCCCGGACTTGGAACAATTGGCGGTTACTATCACGGTTATCCTTGGGCATTCATTGTGATAAATTCGAACGTGAGCACTTCTACAGCAAATACTTTGCTCGCTTTAGGTTTCTTAAGCGACATCATTTTCTGGTTTGTCTTTGCTTACTTCCTTATCGCTATAACAACACTCCTTTTCATAAGACTGAAGCGAATCGGAAAAAGTTCACAAAAGTTTGTTCCATTGGGGTGATCTCGGCTGAAAATTATAGACTTCTGGAAAGGGAAGCATTCTTGCAAACGCACCCTAGCAATAAACGCTCAAGACGAAGGTCAGATTGACACATCTGCCTCATTTACTAGGTCTGAGCTTCTGCCATCACCAAACTACGTGATGCGAATCAGGGTGGTTGCAAACGAGATTAACTGAAAGGGACAAAAAAGGAGCAAAGAATCGAGTTGATAAATTCGTCACTGGCCGTCGAATTTTTGCCAGTTACTCCTGGCTGTCGCTGGGATTTTCAACAGCTGTCACATTGCTGAGCCTGCTGTTTGTGTCGGTAACATTCAGTTTACTGCCATGGGGCGGTCACTCGA
>JAKABN010000135.1 GCA_021796895.1 Thermoplasmata archaeon
TGTTCCCGCAATCAGCACAATTGCATTTGCCGGTATCCCGCCCTCAAGCGCCTCGTCAAACCCCTCTATATACGTCTTTATGCGCCTTATACCGTCAGGCTCCGCAACTACCGTTGACATCTTTCCACTCTGCCTCATTCAATGTTCTCAATCGATATTTATTGATGACTGTGCGATTCGCACAGTCTGCAAATTCTGCGGCGGACGATCGCGGCATGGAGTCTTTTTCCGCCCGGAGATACATACGCGCAATCTCCGGCACGACACCATCACAAAGTGTTAAATCGAGAGTGAATACTCTACGATCGTTATGACAGGAATCTCGCGTGATGCGCGTTACATAAGGGATAACGTCATTGAGCACAACCGCTTCTTCGGGGAGTCCCTGCCGCTGATCGCATCCGAAAACGTGATCAGCCCGCTCCAGAGGGAGATGCTGAATTCCGACTTTAACGGCAGGTATGCGGAGGGACTGCCTGGCCACAGATATTACCAGGGCAACGAATTTGTCGACAGGGTGGAGGAAAAAGGCATGGAGCTGGCAAAAAAACTGTTCGGCTGCAGCTTCGCCGATCTCCGGCCCATCTCCGGAACTGTTGCGAATCTCGCTGTTCTCTTCGCACTGACGAAACCCGGCGAAACGATAACGACCCCTGCGCTTTCCGACGGCGCACACATTTCCACGGCTAAATTCGGTGCCGTCGGCGTCAGGGGCCTTAAGACTGCCAATTACCCTTTTGATGCAGAACGCATGACGCTGGATGTTGACGGCACGGCGAAGATGCTTAGAGAAATCAGGCCGGGGCTCGCTCTGTTCGGCATGTCGCTGTTTCTGTTTCCTGCGCCACTGAAAGAACTTTCCGATGTATTCGCGGAAACCGGATGTACAGTCTGGTACGACGGAGCACATGTTCTGGGCCTTATTGCGGGCAAACAGTTCCAGGACCCGCTGAGGGAAGGAGCACACATCATCTCAGGAAGCACGCACAAGACGTTTCCGGGTCCGAATCACGGCATCATACTCGCCAATCCGAAGGACGAAGGATTGGGAAAGGCACTCGCGAAGGGAGTTTTTCCCGGTGTGACGAGCAATCACCACCTGCACGAGATGGCCGCCCTGTGCATAGCGCTTGACGAGATGAGGAGATTCGGAAGGCAGTATGCAAGGCAGATCGTGCTCAATTCGAAAGCACTTGCAGAAAGCCTCTACGAGAGGGGATTCGATGTGCTTGCGGCGGACTACGGCTTCACCGAGTCTCACGCCCTTGCAGTCAATGTTGAAAAACAAGGCGGAGGAAGCGAGTGCGCCCTTGCCCTTGAAAAGGCAAACATAGTAGTTAACAAGAATCTGCTGCCGAGTGATACCAGCCCGGTGCATCCGAGTGGGCTGCGTCTCGGGACCCAGGAAGTGACTCACCTCGGAATGAAGAAGGGCGAGATGGATGAAATCGCCTCATTTTTCGAGCGCCTGCTGCTGAAGAAGGAAGATCCGCTCAGCGTGAGCAGAGACGTACGCAGATTCAAGAAGAAATACGTTCGGCTGAAGTACTGCTACGGGGAAGGGTATCCGGCATACAAGTATGAACGCTTCTTTTCGTGAGATTGCTTCCCGTCAGATTGACATCGAGCCTATCTCACTTCTCAGAGTGCATGACCTGCACACACTCCCGGACGAGACGCTGCCGCATGAGGAACATCTTCGCGCCTTTCCGTGCGGCAGGGGAGCCGAAAAGGCATCCGCAGATCTGACGATTGAATAGCGGGAACCGGGCATCTCCTCCTCCATCCTTAGAACGATGGTCCTGAAGAGATTCCTGGATGCCTCTTCGGAATAGGGACATGAAGATCTGAGAAAGGGGATGCCGGACAGCATGGCATAGAGCAGAACCTCATTTTCCGGTATCTGTCTGAGCGGCTGAACCCTCGGAACGAGACCGTCGACCACCCGGTCGTGCGGCCCCATCATCGCCATTCTCGAAGTGTCCGCCCTTGCTATGTTCATCATGACAGATTGAGCGGTATCGTCCAGATTCAGTCCCGTAGCAAGCTTTGAAGCACCTGCCTCGAGCGCCATGCTGTTTATCAGATTGCGCCTGAACACGCCGCAATATGCGCACGTTGTCCTTTTTCGCGTCGCGGCTGCGAGCCTGTCCATGGTGAAACCCTCGCTCTCTTCAAACGAACGGCATCTCCACTCCACTCCAAGGCTTCTGCAGTGATTCTCGATGATACATAGGGATTCGGACCTGTAACCTGATATGCCCTCATCCGCCGTAACTGCAATCAGTCGAGTGCCACGTCTCATGGCCGAGAACCGTCTGAGCAGGGTGAGGGCGGTCATGCTGTCCTTGCCGCCTGACACGGCAACGCAGACAGTGGAGTTTCCTGAGAATACAGACTGTTCCCTGATTTCTCTTCTTACGCGCTTTTCGACAGATTCCATGAAATGGCCCTTGCAGTAGTGTCTCCCATTGTACCGCGCAAAATACACGGCCTCCGAAGCACATGAAGAGCAATCCACGACTGCATAAGTGCGGCAGCGTGGATATAGACATTGCGACAGCCCCGGCGCTGCGGACGGGAAATGCTTTTTAGAGGCTGACCCATTGCCGCACTGTTCCGATGGATGAAACAGAAATTTGGGTGGAGAAATACAGACCCAGAAAATTCGACGAAATTATCGGCCGGGAATCGATAGTAGGGCGTCTCAGATCATATGTGGAGAGCAGAAATCTGCCGCATCTGCTGTTTGCGGGACCGGCCGGAACAGGCAAGACAACATGCAGCATCGTGCTTGCGAGGGAGCTCTTCGGCGAATACTGGCGCGAAAATTTCATGGAGCTCAATGCGTCCGATGAAAGAGGCATCAGGGTGGTCAGGGGAGATCCTGAGCACAATGTGCCGAGCAAGATCAAGAATTTCGCAAGGACGGCCCCTCTCGGCGGGGCATCGTTCAAAATCATCTTCCTTGATGAGAGCGACGCCCTCACCTCTGACGCGCAGTCTGCATTGAGGAGAACGATGGAACTCTACTCGAGGAACTGCAGATTCATTTTCGCCGCCAACTACCCCGGTAAGATCATTGACCCGATACAGTCGAGGTGCGCGGTGTTCCAGTTTTCCCCGCTAGGCGATTCAGACATACAGAAGTGCGTGGAGAACATAGTGCGGGCAGAAGGGTTGAGCATCACAAAGGAAGCGGTCGACTACATAATCCGCTATTCGAGGGGGGACTCCAGGCGCGCTGTGAATACGCTCCAGGCGAGTGCGTTCCTGAACAGGAACGTTGACGGAAACACCGTCTACCTTGCGACTTCGACGCCCGATCCGAAGGAAATCAGGCTGATGTTCGAATATTCGCTCGATGGCAGTTTCCTGAAGGCGCGGGACATGCTGGACACAATGCTCTATGAAAAGGGAATGAGCGCAACAGATCTGGTGGCGGACATGCACAGAGCCGTTTTTGACCTCGCGCTTTCAGACGATGCTCTGCTCGACATTGTTTCACGGATTGGCGAAACGGAATACAGGATAGTGCAGGGAGGGAGCGACAGGATACAGCTCGAGTCCCTGCTTGCGCAGATAGGGCTCATAGGCAAGAGGGAGAGAAAAACAACCAGACAGAAGGTGCTCTGACGCCGTTGCGCCTGCAGCGGATAGGCATCAGGCCTTTCTTATTTCCTTAGCCTTCAGACGGAGTTTGGTGTATCCGCACTTTCTGCATCGCGATGCCCTGACGGAATTGGTGGCAGAACAGTTCATGCACACCTTTTTTGAAAGCAGCCTTATTTCGGCTTCCTTGAACTTGGCCATTTGTCTTCGCTGACGCAGAGATGGATTGCATATATAGAAATTGTGCATGGACGCCGGTCCCGTCGCAAAGCCATTTTGCCCCGGAATGAGCACGCATATTGCCACATATTTCAGATTTGTGCATTAATCACGAAAGGCGGGGGAAGAGCGGCACCGCTACGTTCGGAATGCCCTGGCTATGGCGGCCCTACAAGACCGACGAACACTTCGTTGTGTGGTGCGCCCGTCTCCAGCGCATTGATTCGCCGTGCCGTCCGTCTCAGGCAACAAACCGGTTCAGGCGCTGGGCAATAGCCGCCTTTGGCAGAGCGCCGACAATCGAGTCCGCGGGACTGCCGTTCCTGAATATGAGAAGCGTTGGTATTCCCATTATGTTGAATCTGGACGAGGTCGACGGATTCTCGTCGACGTTGACCTTTCCGAACGCTACCCTGCCTGCATATTCGGCGGCGAGTTTTTCGACCGCGGGCGAAACCATTCTGCAGGGACCGCACCAGGGCGCCCAGAAATCAACGAGCGCAACTGCGTTGCCGCTCACGAAGGAATCAAAACTGGCATCGCTGAGCACGGCCACTCCGCCGGAGGCGGAAGGCGATTTAGCCTCTGCCGCGGTCTTGCCTGAAACGCCGAGAAGTTCTTCCATCTTCCTCTTCCTGATCAGTTCAAGTTCCTCATTTTCGTCCATTTCACTCACCAGCCACAGACTGCATCGCGCCGGTTATCTCCCTTTCCACAAGTCCAGCGATATCTGAGAGAGCGGGATCGCCAATCAGACCAAATATCTTGCCTGGGCGCAGCATCGATATCCTGGTGCCGCTGCCCTCTTCTCTGAGCGAGAGTTTGCACGGCAGAACTAGTCCTGCTTTGTCCGTCCTCTCGATCACATTCAGCGCGTGCAAGGGATTGCACACATCGAGTATTGTGAAATCATTCACGTCCCTGCCAGCCTTCCCCTTCAAAGTCTTCCTGACATCGATCGTTCCAAGCACGCCATAGCCGCGCGATCTGAGCGCCTCGGCAATTGCGCTGACGGCTTCTGCAACCGGGCGGTTGGTGGTAACGCTCACTTCGTATCCATTCTCTGCTGTGTCCATTAAATTCACTGAATGAAGCATTAAATGCGGTAATATTAATATCTTACGGTATTGACAAGACCATGCAATACTTTATAAGCATGAACCCGGTTAGCACAACACGATAGAAGTGAAGAGCATATCATCCCTGAGAAGCACGGGTGCGGGCTGCAGCGATCTCCTTTACTGCCTTTATGACATCGGTAATGCGGACGTCGAGATAC
>JAKABN010000136.1 GCA_021796895.1 Thermoplasmata archaeon
AAGCGTTGGACAGCGATTGACTCCCTAAGCTGATTCCAATCTGCCTTCAGATCCAATTACAAGAAAAGCATGTCCATCCCGTAGAGTCTCAATATCCGCTCCTGATCATGCGAGTTCCAGGCATCTGCCCATTCCCCTGCAAATCTCTCGGCTATGCTTCTGTCAATCACATGAATCCCCCGCGATCGTCGAATACTGGCCAACGATGCAGTCAATCGCATCAGTCCGGCTATGCGACGTTTCAGAGGCCGAGGCAGAAGCATTTTTCTCGTTTCCACGCCATACAGGTGTGCTAAGCCGTGAAAAGTCACTTCCGCTTACTCATCGAAAGGCTGCTGCTGAACCATTCCCGGTGCGGAGGGTCCCTGTCCATCTGCCAGAAGAGTGCATTCAGCTCACCAATATGCTGTGTCTGTTCCTCCAGCAGATGCCATATGATGTCAGCAAGGCATTCTTCCACATTGACCTTCTTGTCTCCCTTTCCCCATTCTGCCTTGTAAGTCTTCCCCAGTTTCTCCGGCGTCAGAGTGTTCATCACCTCATCGACAGCTTTGTTGACTCGGGCAGTGAGGTAGCGGAGTTCATCGTCATTCAACTCCCTGTCCTCTGGAAGATTGTCTTCCACCTTCCAGTTCAGAACAATGTGCTCATACCAGTGTATGTGCGCGCCGAGGATGTGCTCGTATATGTTCTGCACAGAGGGAAAAGATGCCCCTCTGTTCCTGTGCCTTTCTTCTGGCGGGAGTTTGAGTATTGCATCCAAATATGCCTGACGTGTTTCGGCTGCCCACTCTGACCAAGAGCGCATCAGCTTGATCTCATCCACTACGCCTCTGTCTCTTTCCAATATTGTCACCACATAGGCTGTCTCGCAACTCAAACAACGTCAGGTCGACTGCGACATTTGTTGGTAATGGTAATCAGTATGTACCCTACTTAACGGTAACTGGTCACTGTTCTGAAAACAGCCTGATAAAATAAGGATTTAGGGCCGTTTAACCGAAAGGTTTTTCGGGCAGGATCGCATTATGCTGCTCAGATGCAGCAGATTGTGAATGAAGTGTTTGAAGGCAGGATCGAGTTCCTCCTCTCCGCCGGTGAACAGAATGTGAGAGTCTCGCAGGATGCGAGACAGGAACTTCTCAGGAAGTTCCGTGAAATGATTGAGGCGATAAGGAAGCCGGAGAAGGAGAATCAGAGGCTGAAGGAGGATCTGAAGAGGGCACGTGACGAATACGACGATTACAGGCACAGGCATCCCGAAACTGCCGGCGTGAAGAACGGCAGGGCGTACGAGACTGTGTGAAAATTCGTTTCTACATTATTCGGTGACGCGTTTTATCCTGCCATGCCGCTGATGCGGCTGTCCGAATGATGGATTATGCCGTTTTTGAGCTGGGAAGGAAGCGCCGGGCCATATTCTCATGTACCGCCCTAATCAGTCCATCCGTTCCAACTAATGTGATTGCCCTTCTCATGTTGTACGCAATGATTGTGAAACCAATCTCGCCCTTCACCTTCCTCAATCCCTTGAGCAGAAGATAGCCCTGATCGAATGCCCTCTTCATCGTTCCAAAGGGATGCTCCGACAGGCATTTCCTGCCGTCAGCAATTGTCTTGCCCCTTGTGCTTTTCATACACATGTTCATGTCTTCGATTATCTCCTGGTGCTCCCATCTGTCGATCTTCCTTCCATACATGCTGGTGGTGCAGGCTGTCATGTAGTGAGGGCAGGAAAAGCATTCACCTGTACCGTATCTGTGTATTGTCTTGCCGTGGGAGGCGGCGACGGAAATGCGCTTCAGCATCTTGCCCGAAGGGCAGGTGTATGTGCCTTTGCACCTGTCATAGACGAACCTGCCGTCATAGAATTCAGGTTTCGGTATTCCTCTCACAGCCGCAACGCCGTGCAGAGGCTATGGTCTCGGGACATACGGCATTATGCCGTTGTCCACGCAGTCCTTCAGCTGTCTTACGTCGTAATAACCCTTATCCGCCACCGCATCCAGCCCGTCTGCACTGAGTGCAGCCTTTGCACCGCAGGTAATGGCGGCGAGTGTGTTTGAGTCGGACGGGCTGTTGGTCACTTCGTATTCCGCTATGAGCTTGTGCCTGGAATCGACAGCTGTGTGAACATTATAGCAGACGTCGGGGCCGTGTCTCGTTTTCATGAGTCTGCTCTCCTGGTCTGTCAGCGATATCTCCGTCATGCCTGTCTTATCCATTTCCTCAAGCATCTTCTGATATCTCGCCAGGCGCTCCTTTACCCTCTCAATCTTCTCCTTCAGGTACCGCTCAATGGAGTCTTCAGCACGGCTTATCCTGTCCTCCAGCTTCATCCTGTTGAAATTTCTCTTTCTGCCGTTGACAGCCTTGAACTTTGAGCCGTCAACCGAGACGAGCTCCTTGCCGAACAGTCCGAGTTCGTCGCACAGTGCGACGAACGCACGGAACACCTTCTTTATGCACTCGACGTTGTCCTTCCTGAAGTCTGCTATTGTCTTGAAGTCAGGCATGAGCTTCTTCATGAGCCACATGACCTCGACATTCCTGGCTCACTCCCTCTCGAGTTTTCTGCTCGACCTCATATGATTGAGATAGCCGTAGATGAACAGCTTGAGCTTATCGCCCGGGTTGTAGGGCGGCCTCCCTGTCTCACAGGGTTCGGGATGTGTGAATCCCATGCCCTTTCTCTCTCCCCTTGCTGATATGAGCCCGGAGACTCGGTGACTCCTGGGTATGGCGCCTATCCTCCTGCCCCTGTCAGAACGGCTACACGCTTCATCTTGCTCCCGAAGCCTTAATCCTTGCTGTCCATGAATTCGAATCTTTCGGTCAAAAAGCAGAAGAGG
The DNA here is from genome assembly GCA_021796895.1 of Thermoplasmata archaeon. Lineage (GTDB taxonomy): Archaea > Thermoplasmatota > Thermoplasmata > Sysuiplasmatales > Sysuiplasmataceae > Sysuiplasma. Next base: position 2,853 of record JAKABN010000136.1, read on the forward strand.
ATTTTGAATCACGCCACCAAACATTTGCAAACCCCTATTCCTGAACTAATCTTCCTGAATTTCAATAACTCTCAGTGCGCTCGCCTTCAATCCAGCTGAAATGGCCGGTATTCCGGGTGGGTATGGTCCCGTGGTCGAGTTTCACTATCCCGGCGACCATATTGCATCTTCCGGATCAACGGTCCGGCCCTTTTACTTCCTGGCGGCGAAAATAAGACCACCCTCGCCTGCAGACTCGAAGTTCAGGGGGAAGACGGAAATTGACGATATCACTGAATGCACAGCGGCTTTCTGTATGGCTAATGGCGACATGAGCGGAAGCCTGACGTTTTCTATAAAGGTCCATGTAAGGACCGATAATTTCATGCATCATATTAGCACTTATCAGTAACAGTTCTGTTATGTATAAGCATTAAATATATAATATGCAGTACTACATTACAGTGAATATCTACCAGATCAGGGACAGGATAGCAGCGTCGGGCAATCCCGTTGTGACAAATCGCCTGGTATCCGTGATCGCGGGTGTGAGCATTGCCAGCTCGCAAGTCTATCTGAACAGGATGCTGAAAGCGGGAATGCTGGTGCATATTGAGCGTGGCAGATACGCAATGCAGGCAGAACCGTTCTCTGTTGCCTCAAACATAGTGTTTCCCTCTTACATTTCGTTTGTAACCGCCCTTTCAATAAACCAGCTGATCGACCAGGTCATAGATCGCATTACGATAGTCACTTCATTGAAAAGGAGAGGTACGTCATTTCAGGAATATCCAATCAGGTTTGTTTCGATGAAGCCCAGGCTGATTTTCGGCTACGGGAAGATTACCAGGGGAGGCTATCAGGCCTTCATAGCTGAGAGTGAGAAGGCCGTTCTCGACACACTGTACCTGCCGCGATACGGTAGACTCAATCACCTTCCGGACGTCATAAGAGAAGGAGTGGACTCTGACAGATTGGTTGAATGGTGCAGGCGATTTGCCGTGGAAGCTGTAACAAGGAGGACTGGCTACCTGCTGGATTTTCTTGGAATCAGAAACAACCTGGTGCCTTCCGGTCGCACACCGTACCTGCTTAATCCAGCTCTGGGCAGGACTGGCAGACTTGACAGCAAGTGGCATCTTTACATCAATGAGGAAATTACATGATAACGGCCGGGCAGTTACTGGCTTACTCCAGAACAACAGGCCTGAAGCCTTACCAGCAGGAGAAGAACTACATACAGACAATCATTCTGCGTTCAATTTATTCGACTGCCAGGAGTAAAATTGTGTTCAAGGGTGGAACCGGACTGATGTTTGCACTCGGCCTGAGGCGCTTCTCTGATGATCTTGATTTCACTGCCGAGAAGCAAACAGCAGTCGAACCGCTGGCAAAGGAAGCGGTCGCCGATCTCAATAACCTGGGCATATCTTCATCGTACAGTAAATCAAAAGGGAAATTCTCCGAAAACACATTCAAAATCAGGTCCGAGGGCCCGCTTTACAAAAACGCATCCTCCATCGTTGTTGTCCGATTGGAAGTGAGCAGGAGGGAGGAAGTTCTCCTGCCACCTGACGCAAGAAATCTCGAGAGTATCTACATTGATATTCCTGCCTTCTCCTACCTGATGATGCAACCAGGTGAGATACTCTCGGAGAAGGTGAGGGCAATCCTTTCCAGGCGGCAGGCAAGGGACCTGTATGATATGAATTTCCTTGTTGGTCATGGTTACTCTACCAGCAGGGAAATGATTGATTCGAAACTGAAGTACTATGGTAAGACTTTTGATCTCGAGTTATTCAGGAACCGCCTGTTTGATATATCGCCTCTCTGGAAGAATGAGATGGAACCGATCGTAATGGGCACACTACCAGATATCGACGCTGTGATAGAGGCAATTTTGAAGGCAGCCGATGCCTGGCATTAGGCCGATATTGCCTGTATTGGATTGATTCCGGGAATTGCGTGGCTGTTATCTAACCGTGTATTGCCTCAATAGTTGCAAAACCATGGAAACAGACTCCAGGCAGCAGGCACCAAGTGCAATGAAGGAAATGCATTGCCACCCTAAATACCGGCAGTGATGCTGCCTCACATACAATGAGCCAGAGCTGGCGGCTGTTAAGAGAATCGGCACTTGATTTTGCCCCAAAGTGCCTCAAGTATTATATACATATGAAAACATATGTTAACTGATGAAAACATCCGTAATCGCTATGAGAGTAGATGAGAGCACGTCTCTGCTTGTCAAGAAACTGATCAAATACA
>JAKABN010000137.1 GCA_021796895.1 Thermoplasmata archaeon
CAGGCTGCCGGTGGCTGAACTGAGGAGCAAAAGCGCAGAAATGCTCATGCTCTACAGGCTTGCGCTACGCTCCATGTACAGGGAGGCGGCGGCTGCAAACACGCTGCTTCTCTGCAGGCTGCTGGGAATAGATCCGGCACCCATGCTTGATTCGCTGCTCGAAGGCGCTGTTCTCTCGGGTCTTTCCGGAACGGGACCCGCCTTTTTCGCCGTGACGGCAAAGGGCAGAGCATCGATGGTGGCACGTGCGCTGGGCAACCACGGAAGGACAGTCATATGCGGCTTGAGAGGTGTTTCCGAAAATGGAGTTGATTTCTGAAAGGTCTCCGCCTCTCTCCGGTTCCGTGACAGCCCCTCCTTCCAAGAGCATCACGCACAGGGCGATGCTCTTCGGTCTTATGGCGTCCGGAAGAACGGAGGTAAGCCATCCCCTGCTGAGCGATGATACTGAAAGCACACTTTCCGCCATCATGAAGATGGGGGCATCTGTGAAGAGAGGAAAGACTCTTTCAATCGAGTCGGAGATGCATCAGGCGGAAGATGTCATAGACGCACGCAATTCCGGCACAACCGCAAGGTTGACGAGTTCCATCTGCGCGCTGATGGACGGTCACGCGGTTATAACCGGGGACGCGTCGCTGCGCAGGAGACCGATGGGACCGGTAATCGACGCCGTGAGGCAGCTCGGCGGCATCGCATTCTCCACACTGGGAAACGACAGGCTGCCGGCAGTATTCGGCGGCAGGCTGAAGGGCGAATATGCAGCCATTCGGGGAGACATCAGCTCACAATTTGCATCGTCCCTTGCGATGTCATGCCCCCTGAAAAACGGAAGCACCGAAATCAGAATGGAGGGAGGAATACAGTCGCAGCTCTATCTCTCTCTCACACTGGAAATGGTGAAGTATTTCGGCGGAGAGGCAAGGCTCGAAGGGGACCGCCTCTTTTTCGCTGGAGACGGCACATACAGATCACGCAAAATTACCGTTCCTGGCGATTATTCCTCGGCGGCTTTCCTGCTTGCGGCGGCTGCCGTAACCGGCGGCACGATGACCGTGAACAATCTTTCCCGCGCATTCACCCAGGCGGATGCAGGCATCGTCGAAATGCTGCGCGCCTTCGGGTGCGGCGTGACCGTTCATTCCCGCTCACTGACTGTCAGATGCGATGAACTCGCTGCCACAGACATCGACTGTTCGCAATGTCCCGATCTGTTTCCCGTGCTCTGCGTTGTCGCATCATTCGCGGCTGGCGAGAGCACGGTGCGCGGCTCCATGAATTTGAGACTCAAGGAGACGGACAGGATCGAGACGACGTCCATGATGCTGAAAAGCATGGGGGTCATCTTCCGCGCAGATCGGGAGACACTTCACATACGCGGGGGCCCCTTGAGGGGAGGAGTCGTGGAATCGTATGGAGACCACAGGATTGCCATGGCTGCGGGTGTTGCGGGCCTCTCCTCAGAAAGAGGGGTGAAGGTGAATGGCGCGGAGTGCCATACCGTATCATATCCCGGCTTCATTGATGACATCGGAAGAGCGGGCGGGAAGGTGAAATCGAAATGAACAGTATCGGAACGGCGCTCAGACTGACCATTTTCGGCGAGAGTCACGGTGAACTTGTCGGTGCGATCCTCGACGGCCTGCCGCCCGGCATGAAAATCGACATGGATGAGCTGAACAGAGAAATTGAAATGCGGAAACCGGCGCCGCTGATAGGCACCGCCAGGCATGAGGCGGATGAAGTGAAGATAGCGTCGGGAGTGAAGGACGGCATCCTCACCGGAACACCGGTGCTCTTCATTATGGAAAACAGGGACGTCCGAAGCGCATCATACGGCGATATGCAGTTTATTCCGAGACCGGGTCATGCCGACTACACTGCATTCGTGAAGTACCGGGGACAGTCTGATTTCAGGGGAGGCGGCCAGTTTTCAGGCAGGCTGACTGCCCCCATCGTCGCCGCGGGGGCCGTCGCGAGACAGTATCTCTCATCTAAGGGCATACGCGTTGCGGCACACGTGGTTTCCATTGGAACCGTTGTCGACGGCACTGAATACACATTCGACACGATTGAGAATAAACGCTTCGGCAACGAGATCCGGTGCATAGACGGGGCCGCCGCGGCCGGAATGAGGGACGCCATTCTCGGCGCAAGGAGTGACGGAGACAGCCTCGGCGGAACCATCAGATGCGTCGCGGACGGGGTGCCGGCAGGACTTGGTGAACCGTTTTTCGACACCGTTGAAGGAGAAATATCAAGATTCATGTTTGCCATACCGGCGGTAAAGGGCATTGAATTCGGCTCCGGCTTCCGCGGTTCGGCGGCCAGGGGAAGCGTAAACAACGACCAGTTCGTTATCTCGCGCGATGGAAAAGGAGTTGTCACGGCAACGAACAACTCGGGCGGAATCAACGGGGGCATAACAAACGGAATGCCGCTCGTGCTCAGGGTTGCCGTGAAACCCACTTCATCGATATCGTCAAAGCAGCGCAGCGTGGATCTCAGGACCATGCAGGAGACTGATCTGGTGGTCAGGGGAAGGCATGATCCATGCATTGTTCCGCGCGCTGTCATCGTAGTGGAGGCGGCATTGTGCACAGTGCTTGCTGACCTTTATCTGAGGAGCGGATTGAAATGACGGAAGAAACACTTGCCTCCGTAAGGCGGAGGATTGGTGAAATTGACGGGGAGATAATGCGGCTGGTCTGCAGCAGAATTAAGGAGGCTGAGAAAATCGGTAAGATCAAGAGGGACGGGAAGGTGCCGGTGAGAGATTTCACCGTCGAGGCACAGGTCATAGAACGTGCAGAGGCCGTCTGCGAGATGAACGGCATTGACAGACACATTGGAAGGGAAGTTGCCAAGTCGCTTGTCATGGCCTCTGTTTCCGCACAGACTTCAAGCGACACGCCGGTCTATGAGGGAAGGGCTAGGAAAATTCTCATCGTCGGCGGGAGCGGCAAGATGGGCGGATGGTATGCAAACTTCTTCAATGTTCAGGGGCACGAAGTGATTGTAAACGACATCACGCCGTCCTCAAAGTACAGGTTCGACGGAGATATTCTTCACGCTGCCGAAGCGGCCGACATCATACTCCTGTCCACTCCCATTTCCGCGACGGCCGGCATTCTTTCGATGCTCATAGATGCGGGGGCGGGCGCCACAATAATGGACGGATGCAGCCTGAAATCGCCTCTCATGGGGGAAATAAGGAGGGGTATCGGGAAGGGCCTGAGGATTACGAGCATACACCCGATGTTCGGCCCGGGAACCAAAATGCTTGCCGATCAGAATCTCATCATATGCGATTGCGGCAGCCGCGATGCGGTCGAGGATGCGTCATCGCTCTTCAGGGATACCAGCCTCAACATGACCGTGCTGGAGCTGGAGCGCCACGACGAACTTATGGCATACGTGCTGGGCGCGACGCACGCGCTGAACATAGCATTTTTCAGCATGCTTGCCGAAAGCACCCTTTCAATGGCCGAGCTGAAGAGGTTCGCCAGCACTACCTTCACGAATCAGCTTTCGACTGCCGCAGATGTTGCGCACGAGAATCCGATGCTGTACTATGAGATACAGAATCTGAATGTACACAGAAATACCGTTTTTTCCTCTTTAATCGGGTCCGTTGAGAAGGTCAGGGACTGCTCTTTCAGAGAAAAGCCGGATGACTTCATTGCACTCATGAGGAAAGGCATGGAATACACAGGGGTGGCGGGACGTGAGTGACAGGCTGCGCACGGCCGTGCTCGGCGCCAGCGGCGTCGTGGGGCAGCGCTTCTGCGAGCTCCTTTCGGCCCATCCTTTCTTTGCACCGCCTGATCTTTACGGCTCGGAAAGGAGCGGCGGAAAGAGACTCTCCGAAGTGCTGACAATTCCCGAAGCCAGAATATCCGGCGAGCTGCTCGAGTCCAGGATTGCACATGCGGACGCCGCCGCCGTCAGGAAGGGAGGCTATGATATCATCTTCAGCGCGCTGCCGACTAAGATTGCCGGAGACATGGAACTGGAGCTTGCTGCCGCGGGGTGCAGGGTGTTCACTAACGCGTCGCCAAACAGGATGCGCCGCGATGTTCCTCTGGTCGTGCCGGAAGTAAACCACGATCACCTCTCAATAGTGAAAGGCGGGGGCGGTTTCATAGTCGCTAACGGAAACTGCAGTGCGATAGGCCTCGCGATGGGACTGAAACCGCTTCAGCAGTTCGGCATACGCAGTGTGGAAGTGACCACGCTGCAGGCGCTGAGCGGAGCAGGGTACCCGGGCGTTCCGTCGCTCGATGCGCTTTCAAACGTCATACCCTACATAGCCGAAGAGGAAGAGAAGCTGAGGCATGAGATACCCAAGATGTTCGGCACCGTCGAAAGCGGGACGGTGAAAAGCGCATCCATGGAGGTGAACGCGACATGCACCAGGGTCCCGGTCAGGGAGGGTCACACGGAATCCGTCACGGCCGTTCTGGATAGCAGCGCAAGCGCCGATGCGGTGGCGGCAGCCTTCACAAATTTCCGATCCCTTCCACAGGAACTCTCGCTTCCCACCGCCCCCACAGTGCCCGTAATACTCACGCAGGAGAACGGCAGGCCGCAGCCTCTGCTCGACGTAAACGCAGGCGAACCGGAAAGGGCGAGAGGCATGGCCGCGACGGTGGGACGCCTCCGCGTTGCCGGAAATACGGTCAGGTTCGTCGTACTGACACACAACACAATACGCGGAGCTGCAGGAGGCTCGGTACTCAATGCCGAAATAGTGCACAGGCAGGGTGGTGTCTGATTGAGGCCTGTCGTAATGAAATTCGGCGGTTCATGTCTGAAAAATGTCGACGGCCTGAGGCAGCTGGTCGAACTCACTTCGGCCGAGAAGGAATGCGCAATCGTGGTAAGCGCGGTCTCCGGCGTGACTGACACAATAATGCAGACGATTACGGGCAGACTCAGCGAAAAGAAAATAGCATCGCTGACATCGGCTCTCAGGGAAAGGCACGTAGCAATACTGTCGGAAGCATCATCGGGTCTGCTGCTCGGCAGCGGCGAGAAGGACGTGGACGGGTTGCTGAAGAACCTTGAAAGACTGCTGTACGGCATC
>JAKABN010000138.1 GCA_021796895.1 Thermoplasmata archaeon
TCCACATCGCCGCAACCTCGCTGAAGTAAGCGCCGTCGATCGGAAGATGATGCGCTACCGAAATACCCGTAATCAGCCCTACAAGCGACATGGTCAGAGAGAGCGGTACCTTCATCAGGTGACCTATGATGAACACTGCAACTGTTACAGAAAGCGCCTCAGTCACGAGTAACGCCGAAGATGATGGAAGAAGTTTGTGAGCAGCATAAATCATGGAGTTGCCCTGCAGCAGCAGTCCGGCAATGTAGCCTGACGCGCCCAGTGCTATACCGGCTCTCCTGCTGAATATTCCTGCTCCTACCGCTGTCCCCACGCAGGCGCTGAGGTTGTTTCCTGAAACAAGAGCAACAGCCGCAAAGAGAGCTGCTGCCATTATTATTGCCAGCGTCAGTATCACTTCGATATGGATGTGGCAATTGCCAGCACCAGGTCTGAAACGTCTTCGCAGCCGTCGAGAATGTCATCTATTTTGTGAACCATGTCGCTGACATGGTTGAACTGCAGATAATGCATGTCTGCGGCCAGCCCATAAAGCCGGTCGAATGCGGCGTCCTTTATGTTGTCTCCCTGCTCTTCCATTTCCTCTATCCTCTTCCTTATTTCCTTCATCTCCGACAGGTTTCCGCTCCTCAGCATCCGTATCAGCACTTCCATTGCGCTGTCTGCGAGCTCAAGCATAGAGAGTATCGTCCCGTTGAACGGTTTCAGCCACTCGTCCTTTCCTTTGCCGAATCCTGTCGATCGCAGCCTGCTCATTTCTCTGCTTATATAATAGAAATCGTCCATTATGCTGTCGGCCATCTCCACGCATTCGAGCAGATTGTTGATTATGTTCGAACTTATTGCGCCGTTTGTAACATCCGCCTTTATGCCAAAACTGAGATCGTCCGATTTCTTCTCCAGCACCCTGATGGCTTCATTTTCTGCTAACCTGTCATTCCCGTTGCCTTCGTTCAGCATGGATATCATTATTGCGTCCGCTTTCCTCGAAATGTCGATGATTTCCGCTATTTCGCTGAACACTTTCTTTTCGCCTATGACCATCAGTCCCTTTATGTCGCGCAGATTCATTCAAATACCATGTTCGGGCGTAACCCGTTGCAACGGTACACAACAACTTGCAATTAAACCAATCTGGAGCAGTCGGGCTGCCCGTGCCATGCGCGGTTATCAGTAGCCGGCAGCCAGACTATTTTACGATTTTCGCATAAAACTGCAAGAACAAGCCCACGTACTTTGAGCCACAATCAATAATATCAAACTATGACACTCACGTCGTGACCTTTTATTATACGCTCACAGGGTAGCACTCATATTCCCGGGTAACTTTCATGATCAGCAAGAGACGGAGGACATCATCCAGGAAGGGTAAGGATTCCGGTGTTTCTGAGATTATAGGTGACATATTGATCCTGGCCATGACTGTCACATTGTTCTCGACAGTCTTTTTCTTCGTCAGTGCATTCCCGACGCCGAATGCCCAGACGTTCGCAAACTTCAACGCATCTCTGTCGACTCCCACCCCTACTCCATTCGGTACGAGTACAGTGCTGCTGAACATAACGCATGAAGGGGGCCAGCAGCTTACATCTTCACTGACTTCTGTGGTAATCCAGATTAATCAGAGCACCAGCGTTTATGCACTTTCCTCATCAGGATATTCATTTGTGAATTCAAGCTCGGCGACCCCCTGGTCAAATTCGAAATGGACCACAGGTGAGACATGGATAATGAATCTTACCGGAGTTACTTCTTCAAGCGTTGTCGGCGTTTCCATTATAGATAAGGCTAACAACTACATCGTCTGGAGCACTGTTCTCAACGGCAAACCTTCTCACATCCACCCCGTTATACAGAACGCATGGGCAACACCCAATCCTGTGAAACCGGGAACCCTGGTCACGATAAATGCAAGCATATACAACGGCGGATCAAGTTCCATCACTTTAACCGCCAACGTGAGTTTCTTGAATAATTCTGCGAGCATTAAATCTTCACCATCAAAAATGACAATGTATCTCAATTCTGCGACTGGATTTTACAACACCTCAGATTTCACTGTGAACAAATCGACACCCTTGGGGATGTACCCTGTGACAGTCACGGTCTCAAGCGGTTCGGGTCAGCATCCTTCCTACTCAAACTACACGTTTATGGTGTCTGTGGAAAACACGGGACCAACCATCATAACCGCTTCCATCAATCCCAACCCATCTACTCCTGGCTCCTCCTTCAATATAACCGCCTATGTGCTTGACAGCAATCCTCAGGCGGCTATCCATAACGTTACGGTGAAACAGTTGAGTGGAAGTAATATAGCAACATTTAGCGGCTCTACAATGAAACTTTCGCAATATCAGGGCGTTTACATTCTTGAAGGGAATGTGAGCAGTACTGCAAATTACACTCAGTTTGAGTCATTCGAATTAACAGCTACCGACTCTTCCGGCAATAATGCCACGTATGTTGTCGAATTGTTCCTCAATTACTTCCTCAATCCAAATCAATACTTCCCTTCGAAGTATCTTGGACCTACTAGCTTGAGCTTCTCAAACTTCAAATGGAATCCCGCTGGCTCACAAATATATTACCCAGGCTCCTCGGTCAACACCGCAAACTTACCAAGTCCTGGCATTTATTTTAACCTTAACCTTCAAAACCATAATTTAACCTCCGATCTGTATCTCGATGACCTTAGTAACATTTACCTTTTCTTTGGCGCAACACAAGGTTTCAAACAGCTAATGTCATTTATTGTCTACAATTCCACCACAGGCAATACTTTGTGGAATATCTCTTCCACAAGTACACCTTCCAATCCTGCCTATAACACAATTGCTCCTCCTGCCGGATATCCGAGTTTATCTTGGAGTGGCAGTGGTCCTGCGGGTCCGTGGCAATCTAGCTTCCTCCTCCTACCAGCAGCTGTGGGTGGTGTTGTAGTGTCTTCAGGCATAACATTCGGTGCCCTTTCCACCGGTGCTACAAACTCACCAGTGCCCGCCACTGGAGGAGGTCCATTCAACCCAACAGTCGGAAGTGGAAAGGATATAACGGTACCCTCTCTGTCCGCAGACTTCCTTGAATTATTTGGCTACTTTTTACCCGCAGGAACTCAGCCGTGGTCGACGAATCCGATATATGGGACTTCATTTGGTCAAACCCTTCCGTTTACAGCAATTTACTGGTATTGAGTCATTCACCTTCCAAAGTGTAGTCTATATCTTTTGCCCTTTCTCGCAGATGTTTAATGTAGGCATGAGTTCCAGCGTACAGGGCAGCACGCGACATTTTTTCCCGCACCCCCTTCCAGTCAATCCATCGCAGTTTCTCTAGGTTGGAGGGTTCCTACAGTTGAGTCATGTCGTATGAAAAAATCTATTGCCCTTGACAACAGGCATAGGTGACTCACTGTCGCAGGTATTCATTTGGCAGAACGCATCAATTCCTTTATTCCGAGCATGATGCGTCGTGATTGCCCATTACACGTTGTAAATCTTATGGGATGGCCTTCCAGTCAGCATATCCGATCCTCCTTCCTTTGCGCTGCTGAACTCTCTTGATTTGATGAACTCTTCGAATGATTCCCGGTCTCTCCACTCTGAATAAATGAGATAGCTGCTTGGTTTGTCCACCTGCTTGTAAAGAAGAGCGGAAATGAAACCGTTCTTTTTCTTAACTTCCGCAACGACCAGGTTGAAGTAACTTTCAAAATCATTTTCCTTTCCCGGAACAACATCATAATAGAGGCCGACAGTAAGCATTTCACTTCACGCCAATGCTATGTGCAGCCACTATTTTAGCAAAACTGTGTATTTTCCCCTTCGCCACCTATGTTGCAGGAACATCGGCGGTTAAAAAATTCGATTGCGGGACGTTGTTGCTACTGACTTAAGGGAAATTAGCTCCGAATACGGAAGAACACCGTGGCATGCTGACGGCGTCTGCCGACTCCGATAAATTACCTGTTCCCCCATATCAGTTGCGCCTTCTGCTTATTTTTGTCAGCCGAATGTATAAGCGAAACCATGTTTCCAAACACAGATCGATTGGGACACAGTAGTAATGCCAGTTGCCGGCGCCCAATCATGGCTAACTCTATGACTTCTGTTGCAATGCCTGTTGCGGCGCAGCGCTTGTTTCTGCCACGCCAAGCTCCACCTCTACCGCAGCTGTGCTCTTCTCCGGATCGCGGTAATAGGCGGATATGAGTCCCGCGACCTTCTGATAGTTGTTGAAGTTCTTCTTGCGCATATATTCGAGTATGATGACCCTGCGGCGCATCTCGTTCTCCATCTGCCGCGGCGTCCAGCCTTTGGACAGCCTGATTTTCTCGAATATGTAGCTGTGACCGGAAAAATGGAAACGGTCGTCAGCAGGATTCCACGTGAACACCGAATTGTATATGATCTCGTTGGTCTCGGGGTCAAGGCCCACGATCTCCGTGAGTGACTTTACCCTCCTGGTCATCTTCGTGCCCACTTTCACCTGTCCCTGCAGCAGCATTATGTTCAATGCAGTCATCAGCGACCTGGGCAGGTTGATTGGCTCGCTTTCCATCCTGTGTATCATCGAGCTGAGGTCGTCGGCATGGAATGTGGAATATGCTATCGTGCCTGTAGCCATTGCCTGGAAAACCACATATGCTTCCTTGCCCCTGACTTCACCAACCATGAGATACTGCGGTCTCTGTCTCATGGCTGCAGTGAGAAGATCGAACATATCGACCGCACCGGCCATCTGTCCGGAGGACTTGCCGCTGAATCCTTCCCTCGTCACCGATGCAATCCAGTTTTCGTGGGGCAGATTAAGCTCACGTGTGTCTTCAATACTGATGATTTTCATCTGGGGCGGAATGAAAAGCAGAACGGCGTTCAGTGTCGTTGTTTTTCCGCTTGCAGTACCGCCGCATACCATCATGGAACTGCCGTATTC
>JAKABN010000139.1 GCA_021796895.1 Thermoplasmata archaeon
CGAGACCTATTCTGGTCCTGCCTGAGTCTATTATGAAATCCACCATCCCATGGAGTTCTTTCAGTGCCTCGGCCGCCGACGTTATGCTCGTTCTTCCTGAAATATTGGCGCTTGGCGCCGCAACGGGAACGCCGGCCTCCGATATAAGTGCAAGCGCAACTGCATGCGATGGCATCCTGATTGAGACGCTCTGCAGTCCTGCAGTAACGATATCAGGTACATTGTCACTCTTCTGCATTATCAGCGTCAGCGGTCCGGGCCAGAAACGCTCCATGAGCCTGATTGCGGTTTCCGGCACCGAGGAAACAACTTTTTTGATCATGCCCATATCGGAGATATGGACTATCACAGGATTGTCGGCCGGTCTCCCTTTCACACGAAATACGCGCGAAACGGCATCGCGCAGAAGCGCATTTGCACCAAGGCCGTAAACGGTCTCTGTCGGAAATACAACCAGACCGCCGGACTGCAGGCATTTCGCAGCCTCCAGCAGCTCAGGCGATCGTGGACTGCCCTCCGTTGCCTTTACCACCCGTGTCTCGATATCCATTGATTACTCCGGCTTGGATAATCGGCGGGACTATTACTGTTTTCCATGCGAACGGCATCATAGCAGATGGAAGGCGAGTATAACCGCTATGAACAGAATGGAGACTGTGTTGACGACCTTGATGAGCGGATTTATCGCCGGACCGGCTGTGTCCTTTGTTGCGTCTCCGACAGTGTCGCCTACCACGGCGGCCTTGTGGGCATCAGATCCCTTGCCTCCGTACTCGCCCTGTTCGATCAGTTTCTTTCCGTTATCCCACGCAGCACCTCCGACAGTCATCATTATTGCCAGACCGAACCCGCTGAGAACCACACCTATGAGGAAGCCGCCGAGCGCAGCAGGGCCCATTATGAAACCGACAAACAGCGGCGAAAGAACGCCGATGGAAGCAGGTATGGCCAGCTGCCTCAGTGCCTCCTTGGTGACGACGTCGACACATTTGCCGTAATCAGGCTTTTCTGTGCCTTCGAGTATTCTTGGATTGGAATGGAACTGATTCCTCACTTCAATGACGATTGCCTGGGCCGCCTTACCCACGGCGCCCATGAGGAAAGACGTGAAGAAGAACGGTAGCGTTGCCCCTATGAGCAGACCGCCCAGAACAAGCGGGCTGTTTATTGCAAGCGATGATGCAGAAAAACCTCTGGTGGATATATACGCATAGTAAGCGGCAAACAGCGCAAGAGCACCGATTGCTGCAGAGCCCACAGCATAACCCTTCGTTATCGCCTTCGTTGTGTTGCCCACTGCATCCAGCGGGTCCGTGCGTTCACGAACCTCTTTGGGAAGACCAGACATTTCGGCAATGCCTCCGGCATTGTCTGTTATCGGGCCGAAAGCGTCAACAGATATTATCATGCCGGTGAGCGACAGCATCGACACAGCCGTAACAGCTATGCCGTAAAGTCCGAAATCGGATATCGGTCCCTGAAAGCTTCCACCGGTTATCGCATATGATGCAAGCACGGCGACAACGATTGTGAGGCTCTGACTGAAGGATGATTGCAGTCCCCACCCCAGTCCGGTGATTATATTCGTGCCTGCGCCTGTTGTGGATGCCTTCGCTATTGACTTTACCGGCCTGAAAGGAGTGTCGGTGTAGTAGTCTGTGATGCCCATGATCATTCCCACGACACCTATCCCTATGAGAGAGTCGACAAAGAGTGGCAGAAAGTGTGGACCCCGGATCAGCGAGCTTGCGACGAAATAGAAACCGATAGCTGACAGAATGGCGGTGACGATTACACCTTTGTAGATTGCCCCCATGATCTTCTGTTTCCGTCCGAGTCTGACGAAGAAAACGCCGACTATGGATGATATTATGGAAACAGCCACGATGCCTAGCGGGAAGAGTATGCCGTTTGTGCCCAGGGATGAGAAGACTGCAGGGAGGGTCTTTCCAAGCACCATGCCTGCCACTATCGTCACAACGTATGACTCGAATACGTCTGCACCCATACCGGCGCAATCGCCGACGTTGTCGCCGACATTGTCGGCTATGACAGCCGGATTCCTTGGATCGTCCTCAGGAATTCCGACTTCCACCTTGCCTATGAGATCTGCACCAACGTCTGCCCCCTTTGTGTATATGCCGCCGCCGACCCTTGCAAATAGACTGACAAGGGACGCGCCGAACATGTATCCCAGCATATCGACAGGATTGCCGTTATAAAAGAGGAAGAGGAGGGAAAGACCGATGACCGCGAAACCCACTATGGTTATGCCGGTTACGCTTCCGCCACGGAACGCGACAGAGAGTCCATCCTTCAGTGATTTTCTAGCCGCATTTGCGGTTCTGACATTTGCCCGAATGGACACGTTCATTCCAACGTATCCTGCCACAGCTGAACTTGCGGCACCGACGGCAAAACCGATCGCCTCCTTCCATCCGAGCTGCGGGATGAACGTCACGAGGATTGTGATTATCACTGCAAACAGACCAACTGTTGAATACTGTCTGTTAAGGAATGCACGCGATCCGGCCTGGATGGCGCGAGCAATTTCCACCATCCTGTCATTACCCTCTTCCATCCTCAGGATCAGAAATGTCTGTATGACCGCGTACAGCAACGCTATTATCGCCGCGCCTATTACGAAGATGATAAAATACGACATGGCGTAGAACTCCAGTGCGATGAAACTACGTTTCTGTTAAATATTTTTCTATTGCGCGTTTTCGCACACTACCGACATGATGACCTGCAATGCGTCACTCCGGAAATTGACCGTGGCAGCAGGAGTGTTCCTCTTCGCTGGAGTGGGGACTCATATGCATCGCAGAGGAAAATTATTGCACCGGCGCAGCTTCCTGAGGTAAGAGCGATTTCCGTCGTCTGAACGGCAATTGGATGCACCCAGTGCGGAATCCAAACGGGAAACAAATTTTTGATTTTTGTCTGTGCGGTTTTCGCGCCGTTTTTAACCGCCTGCGTGCAATTCAGACGATACGCAGGATATCCGGACGATACTGCAGGACAACCGCAATGCTGCTGGGATGTCCATAAGAATGTCACGGAAACTAAGCCCCCGGATTTCACATGATTGCGGCAGTTCTTGCCGTGAAGAAGTCGACCGCCTCTCTTTATTCTGTATGTAAAGCACTTTCGGGATCATGATGTAACTATCACCTTCATGCTCCGTTCAGCTGCAGCATTTATGCATGCGGAGAAGCTGCTGTTGGCAAAAGGCTTATTAACGGGTCACCGTTGATGCAGACTAAGTCTGCCGCAGGCCCTGCATTGAGCCTGTATTGCCCGAAGTCCGGCGTTGCATTCATGGAGATTCCTGTAAGACAGCATATCTTTGAAGGATACAAATCTGGTTTTCGGCACGGCGGAGTGTGAGAAAAGTGTACCATACGCAATCAAGACAGGGCATAATCAGGGTCCCTCCAGAGAGGCTCGGGGAAGAATACGACAATCTTGTTTCTGAACTCGCTAGAAACACCTTCGAAGGGAAGATAGATGCTGAGGGGAACATGGTCGTGATGACATACAAGGTCGAGCCGGATGGAAACGGAAGGGTCGTACACGGAGACGGCGGCGTTTTCCAGGCAATAAACTATAATGCGCTGCTGTTCACCCCGTCCATACAGGAAGTGGTAGAGGGACACGTGGTGGATGTCATTAAATTCGGAGCATTTGTGAGATTTGGTCCATTCGACGGTCTTCTGCACATCAGTCAGATTATGGACGACAAACTCGATGTGGACGAAGGCGGAAAGCGCATTATCGGAAAGGAGAGTAAGAGGGACCTGAAAGTGCAGGATAGAGTCAGGGCAAGAATTATAGCAGTAAGTCTCAATGACAAGAGCCCGAAGGAAAGCAAGATAGGCCTTACCATGAGGCAACCGGGCCTGGGCAAGTTTGAGTGGATAGAAGAGGACAGGAGCAAGAAGTCCAAGAAGGAAAAGGGAGAGATTCCTGCATAGGGTGATTGAAATGGCGGTCAAACAGGTCAGGGCGTGCAAGAGCTGCAGCCACATAACTGAAGAGGATAGTTGTCCTCTGTGCGGGGCTCAGACATCCCGGGAATTCCAGGGATATCTGGTGGTCGTTGATCACGAGAAATCGGCAATTGCCAGGCAGATGGGCATCGATGTCAATGGTAAATACGCACTCAGAGTCAGGTGATTTCGAGGTCGCGGAGGACCTCTGTCTGCCTGAAGGACTGAGGGAAGAGCTATCGAGACAGTATGAGCCTGTCATTACATCGGCAGAAATTCATTCATCTGCCGAGAAGGAGAAGGCGGAAATTGTTGCAGTGGGCGACATGGTTTGCCGCACGCTCATAGAAGACAATGTCATTCCTAAGATCACACTTTTTGATTTCAAAACGCAACGCACCGAGATACCCGAAAGCTGGGTGCACACTCTGCTTTCCACTGCCGGAGCGCGGCTGAGAATAAGGAATCCTCCGGGTATCCTGTCGAAGGAGCTCTGGGAGGCCCTGAAACTCGCATGGGAGTTTCCGGGTAACACGAAGATAATTGTGGATGGAGAGGAGGATCTCGCCGGTCTTGCATCCATATACCTGATGAAGGGCGCACTTATTGTCTACGGCCTGCCTGGAAAGGGGATGACAGCCATCAGATCGGATGATGCATCCAGGGATGTGGCGCTGTCAGTACTGAAGAGACTGATACCTGCCTCCAGGCTCAAATCTGTCCGGGGCGGCGCTTCTTCGTTACCACCATGAACAGTCAACGGATAGCGCTGCCAAGGGGATGCGGGGCCAAAGCGGCAACGCCCGATCTCGAACAGTATCTCCGAAGACGATCGTAAAGACTGTACGGGGATCGTAGAGAATTAGCCGATTTTTGGCTAATTCGGGTGCCAACGGACCATTTCATCGATCCTGTTATAACGTTCT
>JAKABN010000140.1 GCA_021796895.1 Thermoplasmata archaeon
AAAGCTGAAGCACATACGCAGGTCAAGAAGGAAGGGCAACGGCGATGGACACTCAATCAGGCGCCGCATCAACAGATGGCCTTTCTCGATGCTGCAGCAGGCAATAGAGTACAAGGCGGCATGGGCCGGTGTCGCCGTAGAGTACATCAATCCTGCCTATACGTCAAAGAAATGCTCCGTATGCGGGAAAGTTAACCGCAAACTCGGAGCTGAAAAGGTGTGGCAATGCCCCTGTGGTGTCACACATGACCGTGACTACAATGCTGCGAGGAACATCTGGTCACGATCCAAACCAGTGTGTCTGCCTGTGACTCAGGCAGGAGCGGGAGGCTGATGAGGCGATGAAGCAGTTCAAAGACGCTGAGCAGAAGCCTTCAAGTCGGATTTTCAATGAAAATTTGACAGAGTCGATTAAGAGTATAAGTAATCAGGAGATTAAGGGATCGAAAACGATGATATATGACAGAAAGCCGGACTGGCTCCGGGTCACCATGAGTTCGAGCGGAAATTATGCCGAACTCAAAAGGGGACTCAGGCAGCTTGGTCTCAAGACAATCTGTGAGGAGGCCCGCTGTCCCAACATATATGAATGCTGGACCGGAGGCACGGCCACGATTCTGCTCATGGGCGATAAGTGCACACGGGCATGCAGATTCTGTGCAGTCAGCACGGGCAATCCTCACGGAGTTCTGGACACCGGTGAACCGGAGAGGGTTGCTGCACAGGTGGCAAGCAGCGGCCTGACCTATATAGTCATAACATCTGTCGACAGGGACGACCTCCCGGATGGAGGCAGTGCACATATCGCCAGGACAGTGAAGTCTATTAAAAAGCTCAACAGCGGCATACTCGTAGAAGTGCTGATCCCGGACTTCGGGGGCAGCAGGGACTCGCTGGACAGAATCATAGAATCGGGCGCAGATGTTCTTGCACACAACGTTGAGACTGTCAGGAGATTGACGTATTCAGTCAGAGACAGGAGGGCGAACTATGATCAGAGTCTTGACGTGCTGAGATACCTTAAGGAGGCTTCTGGCAGAATTACAAAAACCTCGCTCATGCTCGGCCTTGGAGAGTGCCGTGATGAGGTGATAGATACGTTGCATGACATCAGAGAGGTTGGAACGGATGCTATCACACTCGGTCAGTATCTGAGGCCATCCGGCTGGCACATACCGGTCACGGAATATGTTGCGCCGGAAGTATTTAAACAGTATGGCTCGGCGGCGAGCGAAATGGGTTTCCGCATGGTTGCAAGCGGACCGCTGGTCAGGAGTTCGTACAGAGCCGGAGAACTGTTCATGGAGGGGATTCTCCGCAGTGCTCCTGAGGCGGAGAGAGGGGCATCAAACGATTTCCGGGAATATGTTTCAGCCAAGGTGGAAAGGTGATAAGTCGATGGAAACGAAACTCAGGATGGATGCGGCACTGTTTCAGGTGATGGATAACGAGGGCAATTTCGATAAGGAGCTGGAGCCCGAGATTCCAAAGGACAGGCTCATCCGCATGTACAGGGTAATGCAGACTGTCCGGATGTTTGAAAACATAGCGATGGGACTCCAGCGACAGGGAAGGATAGGATTCTATATCGGAGCAGGGGGGCAGGAAGCGTGCAGCGTAGGCTCTACGGCGGCACTCAAAGACAGCGACTGGATTTTTCCGGCATACCGCGAGCCTGGAGCACTCCTTTTGAGGGGTGAGACCGTGTTGCAGCTGTTCCACCAGCTGTTTGGAAATGAAAATGATTACAACAAGGGAAGACAGATGCCAAACCACTTCAATTCGAGGGATAAGAACATCGCAACGCCTTCGAGCCCAATAGCTACCCAGATTCCTCATGCTGTCGGAATGGCCATCGCGGCAAAGATGAGGAAAACGGGAGACATAGCACTGACGTATTTCGGCGACGGCGCTACGTCGGAGAATGATTTCCACAGCGGTATGAATTTTGCCGGCATATTCGATGCGCCGGTGATCATGTTCTGCCAGAATAATGGTTACGCCATATCGCTTCCGACGAGGAGACAGACGAGAGCAGAAACACTGGCCCAGAAGGCAATTGCATACGGCATACCAGGGGAGAGGGTTGACGGCAACGACATACTTGCTGTTTATTCCGTAACCAGGAAAGCCGTGGAGAGGGCGAGGAAAGGCGGTGGCCCCACTATGATTGAGGCCATAACATACAGAATAGGACCGCATTCATCATCGGATGATCCGACAAAGTACAGGGATAAGAGCGAGGTTGACGAGTGGATGAAAAAAGAGCCCATCAGGAGGATGAGAGGGTATCTCATAAAGAAAGGCATCTGGAACGATGATAAGGAGAAGGAACTGTTGGAGGAAATAGATGCGGAGATAAGAAGCGCGGTGAAGGTTGCCGAGGGAATTGCGAAACCGCCCATCGAGACGATTTTTGAGAACGTGTACGAGGAGATGCCCTGGCATCTGAAAGAGCAGATGGAGGAGACAGTCTCCAGATACGGCAAAAACTACAGAGGAGGATGATCCGGATGGTAGCTGAAACATTGCTGCAGGCAGTCAATGATGCGTTGCGGACTGAAATGGAGGCAGACGACAGAGTCGTGCTTATTGGAGAGGATGTCGGCAAGGACGGGGGTGTCTTCAGGGCGACTGAAGGACTCATAAATACATTCGGACCCGAGAGAGTCATGGATGCGCCGCTCAATGAGGCAGGCATAATCGGTGTGGCTACAGGCATGGCGATGTACGGAATGAGACCAGTCGCGGAAATACAGTTCATGGATTTCATATACCCCGGCTTCGACCAGATTGTGAGCGAAGCGTCCAAAATCAGGTACAGGTCCGGAGGAACCTACACCGTGCCGATGGTGATAAGAACGCCGTACGGAGGAGGCATCAAGGGGGGAATTTACCATTCACAGAGTACAGAGGCTTATTTCACACATCTTCCCGGCGTGAAGGTTGTTTCGCCATCGACGCCATACGACGCCAAGGGTCTTCTGATAGCGTCTATCAGGGATCCGGACGTTGTCATTTTCCTTGAACCGAAACGTGTATACAGGTCATTCAGGGAGGAGGTGCCAGAAGGGGATTACACTGTGCCCCTGGGCAAGGCGAAGACGGCCAGGAAAGGCAAGGATGTCACGCTTGTGTCCTACGGAGCATCTGTGCATACATGCATACAGGCTGCCGAAGAGGCATCCAGGGAAGGCATATCTGCCGAAGTCATAGACCTCAGAACACTCCTTCCGATCGATATCGAGACGCTGCTTGCGTCCGTCAACAGAACGGGCAGGCTCATTGTGGTGAACGAGGCGAACAAGTTCGGCAGCTTCGCAGGCGAGATTTCCGCTCTGGTCGCGGAAAGAGCCATCGATGTCCTGAGCGCACCGATTTACAGGATTTCAGGCTTCGATACGCCTTTCAGCTACACATGGGAGAGCGTTTTCATGCCTGATGCGGCAAAAGTGCTGGAATATATCAGAAAAGCGGTAAACTACTGAAGAGTGATTTAATTGAAGAGAGAATTTAAACTGCCCGACGTCGGAGAAGGAGTGGCGGAGGGAGAGATAAGAAAATGGCTGGTTAAGGAGGGAGAACACGTCAGGGAGTTTCAGCCGCTTGCCGAAATAATGACTGACAAGGTGAATGTCGAGATGACTTCGCCGTTCACCGGAAAGATACTGAAACTGCGCGCTGAAGAAGGGCGAGTCATCAAAGTTGGCGAAGTGATAATGGAGGTAGATGTGGAGGAGGAATCGACTGCGCCAATGGAGATAAAACATGACTCCTCACCCCGTCAGCCGGAAGCGGCCAAGGCAGCATCGCATCCGCAGCATGCAACAGAAAGCATCAGAGCGACTCCGGCAGTGAGGAAGAGAGCCAGGGAACTTGGCATTGACATATCGACGGTTAAGTCCGGAGATTCATCGGGAAGGATAACTGCAGAGGACGTGGAGGCTGCGGCTAAAAGTGTCCATGCAGGCACCCCGGCGCCTGCTCCCCCCCATGTCTCCGGGCCGCATGACGGCGTTGAGCGCATACCGGTTCAAGGCATAAGACGCAGAATATTTGAGAGAATGGCAGAATCGAAGAGAAACATACCGCACTTCAGCTATGTCGATGAGGTGGACATGACCAGCATCGTCCATGCGAGAGACATACTGACCAGAAAATATGGCGATAGCGTCAAGGTCACCTTCCTGCCGTTCATAATAAAGGCGGCGGCCGAGGCACTGAAGGAGTTTCCGTATCTCAACGCGTCGTACGACGAGAAGACGAATGAAATCCTGCTGAAGAAGAGGTACAACATAGGAGTTGCGGTTGCAACTGATGCCGGACTTATTGTGCCGAATATCAAGGATGCCGACGTAAAGAGCATAGAGCAGCTGGCAAGAGAGGTCGAGGAACTCGCGTCGAAAGCAAGGGCAGGCAATCTGTCTCTTCCTGAAGTGCAGGGCGGTACATTCACTATTACGAATGTGGGCCCGATAGGAGGATTGCTCTCCTCTCCTGTGATAAATTATCCTGAAAGTGCCATACTTGCCACACACAGGATACAGCAGAGACCAGTGGTGCGCAACGGGCAGATTATAATCAGGGACATGATGTACTTCACCGTTGCATGCGATCACAGAATCGTCGACGGGGCGGTAGCGGCACGGTTCGGCAACAAACTCATGGAATATCTTGAACACCCGTTTCTGATGAAGCTGGAATTCTGATGGACAGGTACGATGTTGTCGTGATTGGCGGAGGTCCTGCCGGTTATCCGTGCGCGATAAGGCTCGCCCAGCTTGGCAGGAAAGTCCTGCTCGTCGAGAAGGAAAACGTAGGCGGCGAGTGCCTTAACTTCGGATGCATTCCATCCAAGACGATAATACAGGCGGCTGACACGATTGGCAGATTCAGGGCGCTGGGAGCAAA
>JAKABN010000141.1 GCA_021796895.1 Thermoplasmata archaeon
TGTGATATTTGTCTTCATCTCATTCAGACTGAGCAGGAGAGGAAACTCCTTGAGTGCTTCAGGATCAACCTGATACATTGATAGGAGTAACCCGCAGCTTTCAGCTGCCCTGACAACTTTCGCCGGGAATAGGCGCAATGCCAGTGAATTTTTGCCGATTGTGCTGGCCTCTTTGCAGTATGTTGCGGTGTCTGCTCAGCATCAATTTGCACGGCTCGCTACACAAATTGCAGCATAATGCACGCAGGTCTTCATGATTAACGATTTTGTTATGTATGAACATTAAGTATGTATCATGTCATAGGCTCCGCCTGCGAACTTATATCAAATCAGGGACAGGATAGCCGAGTCCGGCAATCCTGTCGTAACAAATCGTCGAGGACCTATAAAGGCAAGACTTATCGCAGTCACTCAAAAGGTGCCGTTGAAAAAGTGGGTGGCTGGAAACTTGGCCGGGGATCTTGCATCGTTCCGGAGAAAGCTTGGTCACAAATAGAAAAGGTGTTGAACAAGCGAAAGGTCAAGAGATGGTCGTTCACAGTCACTCAGATGTTCACCCGAGATAATCCGGCCATGGTTATGGCGGCCGTTCTGTGTCAATCCACCTTGCTCTGAAGACGTCGCCAGTTCATCACTTCGATTCCACAGATTTGTAAGTTCCAATGGACATCATTTTCCAATCTGCGCCAGTTATTAATAAGCGAAAGTTATAATATTCTATAATTATTACTTCTCGTGAATGGAACATATTTCAAACTCGATCAGCGGAATCAGATTAAGGCTGGCCGAGCTTCAAGACGAAGTTATAGATATCATCTATAATCGAGTTGAGCCAGATGCGATACTCTACGGAGGAACAGCTGTGTGGCGCTGTTACGCAAGCAACAGGTTTTCTGAAGACATCGACATCTACATGAGCAACGATGGCATGCGCTCTCTAGTTGAGATTCTGCCAAAATACGGCCTTCGTCTTCTTTCGCGTGACAGGGAATTACCGTCACTAATCAGAATCGCGAAGGGAGAGATCAGTTTATTGCTCGAGTCAAAGGAGGGCCATGCGGAAAGCATGATACGGCAATATGTGCGGGTTGACGGCAGTTCGACAACGATAAGCGTTTTCACTCCCGTTGAACTGCTGGTCAGGAAAATCGAGGCCTACGAGGGAAGAAGGCTTATTCGGGATGTTTATGATATTTTCATACTGACCAGATTTCTGAACAGGAACGATCATACCGTGACATCTTCGCTCTCGTCGTTCCTGGCTAATGCAAAACGGCCCCAGGATGAAGATGTTCTCAAGACCCTGATATACACCGGCAAAAGTGATTTCAGATTTGATGATCTGTTGAACTACATAAAGAGGTGGTTATGTGAAGTATGAACGGTCATTCGTGGAATACTTCTCAAAGCTGCCGTTGTTCACTGCCGGAGATGCTTCCAGATACCTTGTAAAGCTTGGTTCAAGTGCAGAGTATTCTCGACTTCTTCTTCACAATCTTGTGAGAAGCAGGCGGCTGTTCAGAATCAAGAAGGGCTTCTACACCTTCTCTAAAGATGAGAATGTAATGGGCTTTGCATTCAGACCATTCTATTATGGAATGGAGTACGCTCTCACTCTCAGGAAAGTCTGGACCCAGCAGGCCAATCCCGTGATCATAACCACATCAAAGGCAAACACAGGAGTGAGAGACATACTGCTCGCAAAGGCTGTTATCCATAGAATCAATTCACGCGCATTCTTTGGGTTTGAATACCTGAATTATTCTGGATTATTTGTTCCTGTGTCATTGCCCGAGAAGATATTGCTGGATTTCCTGTATTTCGAGGTGAATATCGATTTCACGACCCAAATGACCCTGGTGAAGGATTCCAATAGAGTCACCCTGAGGAGTTTTGCGTCAAGATTGGGGAATCGTTACCTGAGGCAGGTGAACAGGTTGCTCGAAGAATCTGCTAAAGCGCGGTGAACCGCTCCGGAAACTCGCAAAGTTGATCAACCTTCGAATAGGGTTCTCTTTGATATTATTCCGTCGTAGCTTTGCAGTTGTTCTTCAAACCTGCAGTACTGTATAATCTTACACGCCATCGGAGGCCCGGGTCCTTCTTCAGTTGTTCAAGTGTTACGGATTTTACGGCCATAATTTCTTTGCGTGCCTCTCTATTGCTTCCCAGCATGTCTCCCCGGGACGCAGCTACATCGACTGTAACTTCTCAATTGTCCTCGGCGGTAGTTCCGCATAGGTTGATTCAGTTTTATCAGCCCATTCTTGTTTCCAAATAACGGCATCTCACTTTGTCTCCAGCCGAAGCGGCTTTAAAGTGGTCCAATCTGCAGGCTCTTTAACGATTCCCGATCAATTTTATGGGGGCTGTACATGTGATGCACAGGTGCACAAGGCGGCCTTCACATGCTTCCGTCTGCTTCAAAGGAGCCAATGTAATAGAGTCTTCTCGCCATCATCTTGTCGACTCTTTTGAAATATCGTACGCGCTGCTTTTCCGTCAACGGGCGGAGAGGAACCATCAATTTTGATGTTTTGATTACAATCGATTTCAACGGCACTGGACTTGCGAGGCATTTGACCACTTTCTTATCCACTCCCGCCTGAAATCTGGCCAGCATCGGTGATAACGACAGCAGTGATGCAGGAATGGCGACAACGTCTGCAGCCATCACTATGAGGACGGCCAACTGGCCAGAGGCAGGAACGATTTTTGCCATGATATTCATAATCAGGAGAACATCCACAAGCGCCGCAATAATACCTGCAGCTGCGAATATGATTTTCAGGCTTACATTTGCACTCCTTGCGAAATATGCTTCCAGAATCGCAGCTTCAGTTTCCTCCGGACTCAACTCCGATATTGCTTCTTTTTTGAGCAATATTTTCCAGTCCTTTCCGTTGGAAGTGTCGACGTATCTTCTGCCTATCGGTCTGTTGCTGATATAGACAGTATGTGAATTGATCCCCTGAATATTCAGCAATGCATTGAGCTTCCTGGTGTATTCCTCGCTGGATTCGAGTCCGGAAAGCGATGCCGGCCGCATTGTCCTGAAATACAGGTAAAGAGGAAAGGCAAAAATCACGAGATCAACAGGTATGATCAAAAACAGTTCTGTTGAAGTGTTCCTCGATGAAATAATGTAAATTACGGAGGCAATGAAAACATACAACAGTAATGTGCATATTGCAAATATTTTGCTCTTTGTCCTGACGCTTATGGTGTTGCGGGCACCAAAAGCAATGACTGCTGACAGGAATATGGCCACCGGAAGGCAGACAAGCAATCCTGCCAGCATAGAAAGTTTCCCTGACAGTATCAGCTGAGGGATGATATTGATGGCAATAATCGTTGTGATGAAAACCATCAGGCCGAGGATCTTTCTCATCGTCGTTTCTTTCATGAGGGTGCGAACACCTGCTTTTTATTCAATTTTTCCGCTTTGTGCGTGAGTGGTTGTGAAGTGGAGATGGGCGCAGTGCTTACAGAATGTCTGCGGGATATCTTCTATGGCTGTTCACTCCATCCTGTGGGTGAAGTCGTGCTGTCTTACCGCTTCGCAATGGATGGCTGGTATGGTGAGTTAGGGACCCGCTGAAGGCCCTAAGCAGATGATCGCTGGAATTTTCCTGCTCGGTCGTCATACTATCACTCTGGTATAGCTGTCAGAGCTAATCCATTCCAGCCTGCTTGATACCAAGCCTCCCATACACGTGATCTGAACTAATTATCTCTCCCTCGCACAATGAGGCGTGGAATGCATCAAACACCCCAACACTTTCATGATCAATTAAGTGCGCCGCGGCTAAGGCACTCTGCTTGCTGGAACCACTCAACTCAGCAATGGACAGCAGACTGGCCACCATGCTTTCGACCGGAACCCCCCTCCTTACACTCACAAGTGCCAGTTCAACCAGGGTCAGGATCGAAGTATGGATATTTCCCTTATAACGTTCCAGTGCTTTGATGGCCCAGCGGTTCAGCCGGTCTTCCGGATTCGAAATCGCAATAAAGAAATCTGTGTCAGCGTATGGCAACTTTATCGTGTCTCCGCATGTTTTCTATTGGCTCTTGCTTCAGCTTCCCTGTGAGCCTCTTCCTCCCCGAGTCTCTTAACTTCTGAAGCAGTTAACTGTTCTAATCCGAGTTTCTGTCCCCACTTTCTTAACTCAGCAACAGGATCCTTGGGCTTGGGGATTAACAGTATTTCTCCGGATAATCTTATGACAAAAAACCGGTCACCATATTTCTTTTTGGTCTCTTGCCCTATGTTAATTCGTCCTCTTTCATCCAGCATTGCTTCTTCTATCATGGCTGTATAATGAGGTAAAACACATTAATTAAGATTGTGGGAATTAACATGCGTTTGTGGGAACAGATTATCACACCTCCCCACAACGAGTTGATAAAAATGTACTATGCAGAAGCTGAACCGGACAATGAACACTATGAACGAATTGCCAACCAATGGGCAAACCTATTTAATCAACACATAATGGGCCGTCGTTATCTGATTCATGTTTTGAGGGTAAATCCTCGAAACTGATTGGGGCTAAACAGGAGTTATCATCTGTGCATTACTCTCTGGTATGTCATCAGTGTCTGATAACTGGCCCAGAAAACCAGGGGAACGTATGCTTTTCGGAGGATGGTAACTATTATTAAGTGATTGGAGATTCAGGGCGAGGTTTCCTATGAATAAGAAGATGAAAGCTATTCTCCTAGTTGTGACTCTGATATTTTCCTGGTACGTGGTTGTCCTTGACGGAGCCGGCCATTCGACAACTAACGGCCCGAACGCGAATAGTGCTGCCGTGCTACAGAACGGTCCAATCGGTCAGTACCCGGATGGAAACAACTCCCACGGTGGAACATAT
>JAKABN010000142.1 GCA_021796895.1 Thermoplasmata archaeon
ATATATCGCAGAGTCTCAGTATCCGGCTCCAACGTCCGCCACCATCCAATCTTCCACAGGCACGAAACCCGGAATGCCGTATATTTTCTGGGCAAACACCTCATTCAGCGCGAAGCTATGTGTATTTTCCGAGAAAATACAACCTATCTCTTGCGCCATCTCCCTCAGTCTATTGTAGTATGTAGAATAAGACATTCCACTGTATGCTTTGAAAAGAATGTCGCGTGCATAGCTATGCTCTACGGACATATTCTTGAGGACTTTATGTTTCCGAAGCTTCCATTCGATAGCTCTCCGTATATGCCCATTCATGCATCCTCTGTTATGTGATGTGCGGATTCCAAAATACGTTCTCTCGTAAGGCAATGAAGATGGAAGCAGATAGTACCTTCGTTGCTATTATCGATTCCACAAAAAGAACACAAATACTTAAATAGGGTAAAGTTGGACCGTAATTACAATGAGTTCCAAGTCAAAGGTTGTTGCGCTCGCGTTTGCTGCAGTGCTGATTGTCGCCGGGGCAGCGCTTTATCTGTATCCAAGACTTACCAGTCAATCTCCTCATTTGTCCGCCGGCACATCCTTTCTTTCTTCGGGTACAATAGGTAACAACGTGGGCGGCACATGGCATCGCGAATTCTACGTGACCGCAGGCGCCGATAACCCGATTGCTTTTCTGAGCGCATACTTTGGTCTCGTAATGCCAAATTACACTTTTACAGTCAATACTCTGCCGTCAAATGAAACGCAGTACCTTAGCGGAAACTCTCAGTTTTCCGTCATCGGATATGGCGAGAGTGGTGCAGTCGGGGATATTTTCGGTGCGACGCTTTATCTTCCCAAAGCAACACTGGCAACCGGTATTTACGTCAATCTGACAGCTAAATTTCAGAACAATATTTCAGTCAAACTGTCCACCGGAACAATCGGTGGCAATCAGTACACATTCATTAATTTCACACATAACGGTAATGTTACCGAGGGAATATTCAGTCACGATGGAAATTATTTCATTGCGTTTGTCTATGCCGGTGGCACGGGTGTTTCAAAAACCGGCTTTGTAAAAGTGATGTCTGCGGAAATTAATGCACTGGGCAACGGCAGGACAGTTTCATATCCGTCGAAACTCGTTTTGCCTTCCCAGGCAGGCAGCGCTCTGGGCATAGGTGTAGACTCGTCGGTTTATTTCAGCGCAAATGTAACGAATATGAGTTCTCTGATACACGCTTTCTCCGATATTTATGGCAGCAACCGCACTTCGGCCGGAAGCATGGCGGGAACTGCAATTTCAACTCAGTACGCCGGAAACCTGACGGGTGCAGGAGTCACTGTGTTCGGAAATACCACCAGAAATGAGATAGCGGTTTCATCCTTTGCAACTTTCAGAAGCAGCACATATTCCTCCTCTCTGTATGAGCTGCTGAATCTCCAGTTCAGCAGCAATCAGAATTTCTCCTCGACGTATCACTCGGGCACGATAGGCGGAAAGCAGTACTTCTTCGTAAGTGGGAACCTCAGCGCCAATTTGTCTGCGCAGATATCATTGCTTGTATGCGTCGATGGCAATTCGCTCATAGTTCAGGCTGTCATGGCACCTGGTCCAATGACATATACGCAGATGACTGCATTCGCATCTGCACAGATATCGGATATCTGAAAACCTCCCAGCCCGGTGCCGCAACTGTATGTGCGATGATAACGATATGCGCCACTCTTCTGCCATGCTGACGTTATGACTCTCTTAATCGAGTTGATAGTAATGAATTCACAGTGTGAGGAGCATGTACGCTATCAGCAGCACCGCAATGGAAAAAGCAGTAATGCCTGTGGATATCTCACCAAAGGCGGAAGGTGTATAGTTGCCTTCCTCAATGTGTTTTTTGTTCAGTATGAAGCTGCGTAAGGCAATCAGCTGCATGAATCCTCCGGCAATAACAAGGGCTATGCCTATTGCTGTCGAAAGATGATATGATGTCGTTGGAGCTCCCGGAACAAGCTCTTTGATAATTATGCCGAATTTTGCCACAACAAAACCCAGCGCTATTACAGTTATGCCAGTGCGAACCCAGGCTAGATATGTCCTGACGTTTGCCATGTGGTCAGTTATTGTAGATTTTGCGCCGCCTTCCACACCCGCCAAATGTAATGCATGGTCATTATTGTTTGCAACCCGTTTTTGTCGAATCACCCCTGCATCAACCGGATGACGTCCGTCTCCAACGTAAAAATTATTTCTTTTCCCTGACTTCTATCTTCCTTGCTCTCTTCTTCCTGTTTCCGTTGTCCGGCTGAGCATCGAAACTATCCAGAAAAGCAATTTGAGCGTCAATAAACGTTCTCGCTGTCAGAAGCATCTCTCTGTGGGCACTCCTCAGCGCCTTCAGGGCCCTCGAATTCGAAGATGCTGCAGGCAACATTGCCCTGAATGCCGAAAGTGTGTCAATGCCAGCTCTGTACGCGTGCTCAACTATCTCCTTTGTCTTTTCTTCGATGAATTCGTTTTCCTTTTCTTCCTGCATTTGCCTCCTCCCTGAATTTTATAGACAGTACTCCGTCGGCCACTTCTGCTGATGCGACTTCCCTGCCGTACAGTCCAAGAGGAAGCGCAATCGTCCGTCTGTACTGGCCGATACTGACTATGATAGCGTCACGCGTGTTATATAACTCTAGGCCGGCTGTGCCTGTGAAAGGAACTTTTAGCCTTATGATTGTAGATCCACCTTTTGAAATAATCTTCATCGGGTTTTCCCTGCTGAACAGGGCCGAAGGATCGGAATCGGAAAACAGTTCATCGGCCAGTTTCATTATCGATTCCCTGCCTACAACCTCCAGTGTAAATTGATGGGCATACAGTATTTTCAACGGAGAAAATACATCCGTTATCATCTCGAGATGCTGTTTCTGTTCCCTGAGCTTTAGCGGCGAGGCACTATCTGCATTGGCGTCATAGACTCTGTTAACTATCAACGCTTCGACATTGAGGTTGTACAGGGAGAGGTATGTGTAGGCACGCATTGTTTCGCTGATAACCATCTTCTCCGGATTGGTAACAAGTCGAACGGACGTTATTTCCGGATTTGTCAGGAGCTCTCTGACATTTTTTATCCGCAGATTGAATTTTTCAAATTCATGCATAGCTTCGTCGGAGGGAATCGGAAATGAAATCACTCTGCCTACAGTCATCCTGGCAACCCTCACGAAATTCTTCATGACACCGTAGAAATGCTGAAAGTACCAATCCGCCACATCCGGGAAGCTCAGCAGTCTGAGCGTATCTGCTGTCGGTGCCGTGTCGACCACGACGACGTCGTACTCGTCGTTCACGTAGAATCGTTCCAGGTAGAACAGCGATGCGATAAATTCCATTCCAGGGAAAATGGCCATCTCCTTGGCGGATATCTCATCCATTCCCTGCGATGTGAAGAATGTGAAGATGTACTTTCTGATTTCGTTCCAGTTCTCTTCAAGTTCCTTCAGTATGTCAATTTCGAGACCGTCCACGTTTTCAGCGATTCTTCTTATTGATGGTCCAACTTCCATGTCGACGCTGTCGGAGAGGCTGTGTGCAGAGTCGGTGCTGATCACAATGGTCCTCAACCCCCTCTCAGCACATTTCAGTGCTGTTGCAACTGAAACCGAAGTTTTACCCACACCTCCCTTGCCCGTGTAAACAAGAATTCGCAATGATGGCACCCGCAAGTCAGTTCACGCAGATTGCTATAATGTTTTCCAATGTCTTTGGCCGTCCGCTTTGCGTGCCCTGTCTTTCATGCCGTCGTCGAATACAATTGCGCAGAAATGAAATTTACAGGACAGATGCCACGGTTTCATGCATTATGCCCATGAGCCCATATTGTATTACAAACTCTTAAATTGCCGGCTCAAATTGGCATCCTCCTTGATTAATCTCGGCAGGCAAGAGAAACAGGCGGCAGGACGCAGGCTCCCTCAGTTCGCATATGTTGCCGTAACGCTTTCCATGATGACGATTGCAGCGCGTGCGACTAACAATATGATAATGACAACGGTATCTCCGTTCGCCAGGCATCAGCTCGGATTCGGCAACACGCTTGTAGGTATTCTGACGGCAGCATCCTTTATGGCATCGTTCGTCGCAACATCCTATTTGAATCCGAAACTGACTGGAGGCAGGCGCAGAAACGCATTCATCATTTCCAACGGGGCCATTGCCCTGTCCTTGCCCCTCTTCTATCTGTCTTCGGCAGTTACTGTCTGGTTTATCACAGTTCTCGCCGGATTCGCGAGTGGCATCGTCATGCCAAATCTTATTACGTCGGCATCCACCGGAAAGGATCCCAAAACGACGGAAAAGCTTCTCGCCATATACACAGCGAGTCTCAGTGCCAGCCTTGTGATAGGACCCTCAGTCGAAACTCAGCTGCTCAATTTTGCAAACTACAGAAGTGTCTTTCTGTTTTTCGGGATCCTCGCAATCGCCTGTCTTCTTCTCTCTGTCGTGATAGATTTTCCGGAAATCGAGAGGGAGTCGCGCGGCAAGACACTTTTGAACACCAGCGGTTTTGTCTCTTCGCTCCTTGCCAATTCGACATATGCCATTCCCTTTGCGGCCATTACGACATTCCTGGCAATTTATGCCGGAGAAAAATTCAACATTTCAAACAGCGCGGCGTATCAGTCTTTCATACCATTCTTCGCTGTTTCCTTCATTACGCGTCTTGTCCTTGTCGCCATTCCTCTGCGATCTCTGAAATTATTCTTCATCCTCTCCGTCTGCATAACGATTGCAGGCCTGATCGGAATGGCTCTCTCCCCTTCTTATGTGGTCTTTCTGGCAGTAATGGCTCTGCTGGGTTTGCCTCACGGTACTGTTTATCCGATGTCGACAATCATGATAGCC
>JAKABN010000143.1 GCA_021796895.1 Thermoplasmata archaeon
TGGCTGTCATCGGCAAACGTATGGGTGTCGTTCTCGGTCCGAGAGGAAAGATTCCGAGGGCGCTGCAGCCCGGTGTAGATCCGGCTCCGGTTATCAGCACGCTGAAGAAGACGACGTCCGTGAGGTCTAAGGAGAGGAAGACATTCCAGACGCACGTTGGAACCAAGAAGATGAAGCCCGAGGAAATAGCGGAAAATATTGACACAGTCATCAACAGAGTCATAGGGAAGCTGGAGAAAGGGAAACTGAACGTGGAGTCGGCATACGTCAAAACAACCATGGGACCTGCCGTCAGGATAATGTAGGTGATATCATGGCGCACTCCAGGGAATGGAAGGAAAAAAACAGACAGATGCTCTCCACGGCATTGAGAAATTCCAGGGTCATAGGCGTAGCCAGCATCAGAGGGCTCCCGGCATCGCAGTTCCAGCAGATCAGAAAAAAGCTGAGCGGTGTGGCAGATATACACGTGTCTAGAAGCAGCCTGCTGAAAATGGCAATAAAAGATGTGGCTGCCGACAGGAAGGGTGTCGAAGCGCTGGAAACGGAGGTTGTAAAGGACCAGACGGCGATAATATCGTCGCAGCAGAATCCGTTTCAGTTGTTCAGGGCACTCGAAAAGAACAAGACTCCTCTGGCGGCCAGAGGTGGCGAAATAGCACCGGCAGACATAGAGATCATGGCCGGCGAGACTTCATTCAAGCCCGGACCGGTTGTGGGCGATCTCCAGAAGGCGGGAATACCTGCCGCCATAGAGGGAGGCAAGGTGGTGATAAAAAAGGACAAACTGCTCGTCAGGAGCGGAGAAGTCATTTCACCTATAATAGCCCAGGCACTGACGAAGCTTGAGATATTCCCGCTCGTGGCCGGTCTCGATGTGAAGGTCATATTCGAAGACGGACTCATATTCAGACGGGATGTTCTCAGCGTGGACGATGCTCAGACTGTCAGGGACATAGCCGCTGCTTCCGCAAAGGCACTGGCCCTTGCCGTGAAGGGAAGATACTTCACTCCGCAGAGTGTGCGTTTCCTGATAGGCGACGCGCACACCAGGGCCGTGAATCTGAGTGTTAACGCAAGCATACCAACTCGGGAGACAGCAAAGCTCCTGCTTTCAAAGGCGGCAATGCAGGCAACCGCCCTGAAAGAGAGGGCGGAAAAGGCCTGAACAATAAATAAACAACATTTGGGAGATAGAGAAATGGAATACATCTACGGCGCTCTGCTTCTGCACAGCGCTGGAAAGGAAATAAACGAAGAGAGTGTAGCGAACGTGATAAAGGCGGCAGGAGTGGAGCCGGATCCGTCGAGGATTAAGGCGCTTACGGCTTCCCTCAGCGGCGTCAATATAGAGGAAGCAATAGCAAACGCTGCAGTTGTTGCCGGACCCGCCCAGCAGTCACAGGCTGCACCCGAGAAGAAGGAAGAAAAGAAAAAGGAAGAGAAGAAGGAAGAAGCTGTCACGGAAGAGGAAGCAGCGGCAGGACTTGGTGCACTATTCGGCTGATTGCACAGGGACAGCAAACATCTTTTTCCCGCCCCTTCTTATAAACCAGCGTCAGCACTGCACATTTACGAATGTCGGAACCTGACGCGCTCCGAAAATGCAACCGGAATATCGTGTACTGCGTGAGAGCGATTGTGCCGCAGACGCCTTTGTATCATACGATTCTCGGAAAATAACAGAAAATATTATATAATAGTGCCATTGTGCTGTCATATAAACCTTTGGTGAACAAATGCGTCTGCTCGGTGTTGTAAAGTGTTCAGACTCTGCCGGGCGCATCACAGTAGACGCGGTTGTTGCGCCGGAGGAAAATGAAAATGTTTTTGACAGAAGGGGAAAGAGCGTAGGCTTCGTGAAGGAGATTATAGGCAATGTGGAAAGACCGTTCGTTTCAATCAGCACGGGAAGAAACTTTGGAAGGACGGGAGTAAACGGACTCGAACTGTACATCCAGGAAAGGGAAACTGATGGTGAGAGCAAAGGAGACAAGGGAAGGAGCAGAAGAAGTTGAGAGGTGCCCGGAATGCGGCAGCACTCATCTGGTCAGGGACTACGAACGCGGCGAGCTCATCTGCGAGGAATGCGGGCTCGTGATAGATGATCAGCTCATTGACCAGGGACCGGAGTGGAGGGCTTTCGACGTGGAACAGGGGGAAAAGAGGGCTAGAACAGGGGCGCCCATGACATACACCATTCATGACAAGGGACTGTCCACCGAAATATCCTGGAAGAATAAGGACAGCTACGGAAAGAGCATACCGACGAGGAACAGGGCCCAGCTGTACAGGCTGAGGAAATGGCAGAGAAGGATAAGAGTGAGCAACGCGACGGAGAGAAACCTGGCGTTTGCCCTGGGCGAGCTTGACAGAATGGCTTCCTCGATGGGACTCCCTAGAAATGTCAGGGAGACGGCCGCTATGATATACAGGAAGGCAGTTAACAACAACCTCATCAGGGGCAGAAGCATAGAAGGAGTCGTGGCTGCTTCGCTGTATGCAGCATGCAGGCAGTGCAATGTGCCAAGAACGCTTGATGAGGTAGCCAACTCGAGCAGGGTGGGAAGGAAGGAGATTGGCCGCACATACAGATTCATGACAAGAGAGCTGAAACTGAAACTGATGCCTACCAAACCGCAGGACTACGTTTCGAGGTTCTGCAGCGAGCTCAAACTGAGCGGAGACGTGCAGGCAAGAGCGGCGGAAATACTCAAGGAGGCGAGCAAGAGAGAGCTCACGTCCGGAAGAGGTCCGACAGGGGTAGCGGCGGCCGCCATCTACATATCCTCAATAACCGCAAACGAGCGGCGCACCCAGAGGGAAGTGGCCAATGTTGCCGGCGTTACAGAAGTGACAATCAGAAACAGGTACAAGGAGCTGACTGAGAAGCTGGGCATAGAGGTTGAGCTTTGAGACTGGCAAGCGCATCACAGTATGTGTCTTTTCAGTTCTAGATAGTCTGCCCTGTCGGCTGCGGCACGTGCAAAGAGGATCTCCTTCCTCACTCCGTGTGACAGCCTCACCGCTCTGGATATTTCCGGCCATGTGGACACGTAGCCCGGCGAAACAGCGTGAACGAGATATTTTGCATGAGCCTTTTCGGGATCGGCGTCATATGCGCGGAAGTGTGAGCCGTACTTGAATCCTGTCTTGACTATGA
The DNA here is from genome assembly GCA_021796895.1 of Thermoplasmata archaeon. Classification (GTDB taxonomy): domain Archaea; phylum Thermoplasmatota; class Thermoplasmata; order Sysuiplasmatales; family Sysuiplasmataceae; genus Sysuiplasma. Next base: position 3,164 of record JAKABN010000143.1, read on the forward strand.
AACCACGGCGCTTCAGGTCTTCATACACCGCCATCTTCTCCCCGAATGAATTGTCGATTCTTGCCGATACATCCATGACGGCGGCGAATGATGCATTGCGCCCTGTCTTTGCGCTAAGGAGTTTCAGCACCTTCCTGCCAGTCAGGTATGCTGCCTCAATCATCGATATCTGAAGGCCCGTACCAAGCTGGTTGCCGTAGAAACCGGAGGATCTCATTTCCGCCGCATCCTCCGCCGAAGGTATCAGTACCCTGTCGGACAGCAATATGCCGGTGTAGATCCGCGTAAAATGTTCCCTGACGCCCGCGCGGGGCTCCATTGACTTCATGCGGTAATACGTTATGTCACCCTCCTCGTCCACTATGGCGAGTATGATTTCCTTTCCGGTCCCTGCGGCGCCAGCGGAAAGTGCGAACAGATAATCGAGATTGAACATCTGCCGTTCCGATATGGATATAACGAAGGCGTGTGGAGACGCTGTTTTGGGCGTATCGCCGCGCCTGTAGAGATGGAAATCTATGCCGTCGTGTGTGTCTCCGGCAAGATTGACGATCAGTCCTCTGCGCCTCATGTCGCTGTATACAATATAACGGACCTCGAAATTAGCTATCCTCCGGGAAGCGTATGTCACAAGATCACCAAAGCTCATCTCCTGTCTTTCCGGGCCGGATATTACAAGCCGTTCGCTTTCGTACAGGTACAGCGCCTCCAGAAGGTTGAGCCTGAGTGAGCCGCCGCTCTGAGGTTCACCGTAGCATCCCTTGTTGTGCAGCCTGCTTGCTTCCGCTTCATCTGCTATCAGTGCAGAGTCTTTCTGAAATATGGCGGCCATGGAGGAAGGAATGAATCAATCTGATTAAAAACACCTTCCTCTCAATAGTGAAAAGAGATTAAGGAGTAATTCGTTATAGCGTGACATGGCTAACGAAGAGGAGAATCGTGCCCTGAAGCTGCTGAAGAAGGGCATAGCAAAAGCTGAACGTGAACTCAACAGGACGGTAGATGAGCTTGAAAAGCTCTCCAAAAAATCACTCAGCTCACTGGACGGAGCCAAACCCGTCGCAAAGGACATAATGAAGCTTGCGGACTCTGTCGCAAAGGATATTGAGCGCACTGTCCCGGTCATAGTCAGGGATCTTGTCGATATGGAGAGGAAAGTGGTCTCCAAGACAAAACAGAAGTTCAGCAGAAAGAAGGAGTGATGTACCTATGGGTGACAAAAACGACATTGACAGCGTCATGAGCTCGTACTACGGAAACGATTCCGTGATCGCAATAGTGCAGCTGAAGGTGGACACGAAGGAAGCAGACACCATAGCAATGACCGTGGCCAAGCATGAAGCGATATTCGATGTATACATGGTAACGGGAGATGCGGATATCATAGTAAAAGCGAGATTCAAAAACTACTCCAATGTCAAGAAATTTCTTGTTGACACGCTCGGCTCCATAAAGGGAGTTAAGGAGCTGAAGACAATGATGGTGGTCACGGCATTCAAGGAGAACGGGCATCTGGAGGACATTGGCGTGATCCGCTGAAATCGGATGTTTCGGGCTTTCGCGCATAGGTGAAGACACTAATTAGCACAGTCGGCAACCTCCCACAAGTAATTTATGGGGCATCGTTATGAACGGTGGGTTAGCCTCTGGCTCAATAGCAAAGTAGATATCAGGGTTGTGCTGAGTTAAACGGGTAGAGGGAGAAGAAT
>JAKABN010000144.1 GCA_021796895.1 Thermoplasmata archaeon
TGGCACAGAAATACAGGTTTGAAATGGCTCATACAGAGCATCAGAAAAACGGGGATCTTCTGCCAGTCTACAAGAGGCAGAACGTCTCTTTTGTGCACGGAAAGGGAGCGAGACTCTGGGACACTTTCGGCAAAGAGTACATCGATTTTGTCGGGGGCATTGCCGTCAACGTTGTGGGTCACGGCAACCCGAAGCTCGTTGCGGCAATCTGTAACCAGGCGAGCAATCTCATACACACGTCCAATCTCTATGAAGTTGAAAACCAGGCGAAGCTCGCATCAAGGCTCGGAAGGATTTTCCGCGGTAGACAGATGAAATCGTTTTTCTGCAACAGCGGCGCGGAGGCAAACGAAGCGGCGCTCAAGTTCGCGGTAAAGGCCACAGGCCGGAAGAAGTTCATTGCCGCCCGCAACTCTTTTCACGGAAGGACTGTCATGGCTCTCTCGGTGACCGGTCAGCCGAAGTACTGGAGCGGCTTCGAGCCCATCATTTACAAGAATGTTGATTTCTTCGATTACGGCTCAGCGGAATCGCTGAGATCAAAAATCGACGGAGACGTCGCCGCTGTGATTGTCGAACCCATTCAGGGCGAAGGCGGCGTCGTCACTCCTCCCGAGGGTTTCCTGTCGGAAATCAGCGAAATCGCTCATGCAAACGGCTCCCTTCTCATTATGGACGAAGTTCAGACGGGCATGGGAAGGACCGGAAAAATGTTCGCGCATCAGTGGGAGAAGCAGTGTTCTCCGGACATAATCACCGTTGCAAAGGGACTTGCAGGAGGCGTGCCGATAGGCGCGGTCATTATGAGCGCTGAGATCTCAGAGCGTATCGTGGCAGGTGACCACGGTTCGACATTCGGAGGGAATCCGCTCGCGACCGCAGCTGCGCTTGCAACGCTGGACATCATAGAAGGAGACGGTTTCATGGACAGCGTGATCAGGAAGGGTGTAATGATATCCACAGGCATCACGGAATCGTTCTCCGGAAAGCCATACTTTGAATGTGTACGTGGCAAAGGACTGATGATTGGCGTGCAGCTGAATGAGGAATATGCCAAGAAGTTTGCTGGATTCGCATTCGACAGGGGTTTTCTTGTGAACGTTGCGCACGACTCTGTGATCAGACTCGTGCCGCCCCTCGTCGTCACAGAAGACGACATCGGAGCATTGCTCTCGATGACAGGGAATTTCACTTCCTCGGCCAGATGAGGCGTTCGCCTGTGCTGCCGAATGAAACGCTTTCCGGCACATTTCCCGCGGGTTAGCTTTTTAACCGGATGTGGTATAGAAGGCCTGATATCACTTTGACTGAGAAGACTTCAGCAGAGATAACAAGGGATTACATAAGTCAGCATCCAAGCATAATGGACTGCCTGGCGTACGACGTCGTGAACTTTTCAGCGCTCGCCAGAAAGATAATGGAGGAGACGGGCGCAAAGAACGAGGAGGCGGTCATGGTCGCATGCAGACGCTTTCAGCAGGACATACACAACCGCAAATCCAGGGAGATAGACATCATGGCGACCATCCGTAACAGCCGCGTCAGAATGAAGTCCAAAGTTTCCCTGATTGTAGCGCGAAATGAGCCAAGGACTCTTCAGGCGCTTCAGCGCATACAGCAGAATGCGCTGGCGCGTAACAACAGCATGTTCACGGTGCAGCAGGGCAGCAAGGTGCTCACCATAATTCTGGACGAGGAAATGGTCGAAGAGACGGTCGCAATACTTGAGAAGGATCTTGTCGCCGGAATAACACACAGGCTGAGTGAGATAACTGTTCAGAGTCCGGAATCAATTGTTGGCACTTCCGGTGTTCTTGTAAGATTTTCCTCTGCGCTGGCGGAGGAGGGGATAAACTGTCTTGAGGTGGTCAGCTGCAACACCGAAACCACCTTTGTCGTCGGCGAATTGGACATGCTGAAGGCATACAACATACTGAGCCGTCTTGTGAGCTGACGCATGATTTGTCAATTTTCAGACTCAATGCCGTGATTCAGTCGCAAAGTTTACATCACAATTAACAGCAGTGCGGCGCATGCGCACCAAGGTGCATTGTTTGGAGTCCTCGAAAGAAGGTAAAATAGCCGTGCTGGCATATTCGGGCGGTCTTGACACCAGCATAGCCATCAGATGGATTAAGGAAAAGTATTCTGTCGACGTAATCACAGTTTCTGTGGACGTGGGCCAGAAAGAGGATCTGAAGGAAGGTGCAGAAAGAGCGCTTCACAATGGTGCCATCGATGCCGTTGTCATCGACGCAAAGGATGAGTTCGCGCGAGACTACATTGTCCCTGCAATCAAGGCAAACGCGCTCTACGAGGGCAGGTATCCTCTGAGCACCGCTCTGGCGCGGCCGCTGATTGCAGCAAAAATTGCAGAAGTCGCCAGGAAATACGGCGCAGTCTACGTGGCGCATGGCTGCACGGGAAAAGGAAACGATCAGGTAAGATTCGAATTCACTTTCGCGGCGATGGATCCTTCGCTTAAGATCATAGCACCCATACGTGAATGGAATATGAACAGGGAGGATGAGATGGATTATGCCGCGAGACACAGCATCCAGCTCAAGAAATCACAGCCTTCTAGATTCAGCACAGATGAGAATCTCTGGGGAAGGAGCATAGAAGGAGGAGAGCTTGAGGATCCCTCTGTCGAGCCTCCAGAGGAAATATATGAATGGACGTCCCACCAGGATCTGTGGCCGGACACGCCAGCGAAGATGAAGATAGGATTCGCAGAAGGAGTGCCGGTGTCGCTCAACGGCAGCAGAATGAAGCTCCCGCTGCTGATAAAAGAAGTCAATGCTGTGGCAGGCATTAACGGGATCGGCAGGATAGACCATGTCGAAGACAGATTTGTCGGAATCAAGTCGAGGGAGAATTACGAGTGCCCGGCGGCAACAGTGATACTCCAGGCGCACAGGGCGCTTGAAAGCCTCGTGCTTTCCAGGGAAGTCAATCTGTTCAAACCGCTTGTCGAGGCAAAGTTCTCCGAGCTTGTATACAACGGCATGTGGTTCACGGAACTCAGGAACGCAATTTCGGCTTTCCTCGACAGCACACAGGAGCACGTTACGGGTGAGGTGAAGATAACGCTGTTCAAGGGAAAGGCGACCGTTACCGGCACAGCTTCAGAATATTCGAAATATGAGTCGAGACTCTCCACATACGGCCGGGGGGACACATTTGATCAGAAGGCGGCGGAAGGTTTCATCTATATCGCCGGACTCCCCATGAGGGGTACAGCAGCCGGGGAGCTGGAAAAGGCAGATGACAGAAAAGGAACTCTGGAGCGGAAGATTCAGCGATAGACTGGATCCCGCCGCATTGAATTTTTCATCCTCTCCCGAGGATGCGAAACTGTTCAAGCACGACATCATGGGCAGCATCGCCCATGCAGGCGGACTCAAGCTCGCACGTCTGCTCACGCAGCAGGAGTTCAGGGCAATAAGCGGCGGTCTGGTGGATATATACAGGGAGAATGCGTCGGATCCGCGTCTCTTCCTTGAGGGTGAGGAGGACATTCACATGGCGGTCGAGGGCAGGCTGACCGCTCTCAGACCGGATGCAGGCAGGAAGCTGCACACTGCGAGGAGCAGGAATGACCAGATAGCCACGGACATGCGCCTGTATGTCCGGGAGGAAACTGCAGGAATTGCGCGTATGGTCCTCGCCCTGCAGAAGGCGCTGCTCAGTGTGGCGAAGGCTCATCGCAGAGCTGCCATGCCTTCATACACCCACCTGCAGAGGGCTCAGCCTGTCTTCCTGTCGCATCACATGCTTGCTCATTTCTGGCGGTTGGAACGGGATTTCGACAGATTCAGAGGAAACAGCGTCAGGCTGAACGCGTCTCCCCTGGGCGCGGGTGCAATAGCAGGCACCAGCCATCCGATTGATACGCGATACACAGCGAAACTCCTCGGTTTCAGCAGGCCTTTTTCCAACTCCATGGACGCCACATCTGACAGGGATTTTGTCGTAGATGCCTGCTTCGCCAATGCCATGACCGCGCTTCATCTCAGTTCCATTGCCGAGGAGCTGGTGCTATGGAGCAGTACTGAATTCTCATATATTGAGCTGCCGGATTCCCTCTCTACCGGCAGCAGCATAATGCCGCACAAGAAGAATCCGGACATGGCCGAGCACATCCGCGGCAGAAGCTCATCGGTTTTCTCTGCTCTTTTTGAGGTAATGTCCATCCTGAAATCGCTGCCCGTGGGCTATGCGAGTGACATGCAGCACACAAAGAAACCGCTCTTCAGCTCTTTCGACACTCTTTCCTCCATGCTTTCCTTGGTTGCTCCTCTGCTGAAGGGCATAAAATTCAACAGAAAAGCACTGCATTCCTCGGCATCCGATGAATTCTCATTTTCTGTGGAAGCGGTCGACGCCATGGTCCGCTCCGGCACACCGTTCAGAGAAGCTCACGAAATCGTCGGAAGAGCGGTAAGAGAGTCGCTGGATACCGGCAGGAGTTTCAGGGAAACGCTCTACGCGCACGGCATAGCCTTGCCGGAGGATGCTTTCGCGGCGATTGAGATCAGATCCTCCAGGGGAGGCAGCAGCACCCCGAGCATTGCGCATCAGCTGACGGACGCGTCGGTAACGCTTTCGGCAGAATCTGCGTGGGTCAGACGCGAAGCGGGCAGGCTGACCGCCATTGAGCGCAGACTGTTGCGATGATGCCTGTGCTACAGATCGTTACACAAGAATGATTAACGGTTATGCCGTTTGAGTGTTTGGATTACCATGGTGACACTCGAATGTCTTCAGTGCGGCATGTCTTTCCAGAAATATGAAGGATGGATGCTTCACGGCGCGGTGAGACATCTGTCATGTCCTGCGGACAACGTTTCAT
>JAKABN010000145.1 GCA_021796895.1 Thermoplasmata archaeon
CCGTGTCGTCGGCAATCCTGTACTCTCTGGGCATCTCGTACCGCTAATCGCAGACTTCTATAATTCGATGACGCACGACGAATCACCCTGTACACAGTCTTCTATCTCCGCTGCACCGCTTTCGGCGCTCCGCCCGAAAGTATCATTATGCGGTGCCTGGTGGAAGGACGGGAGAGCAGTTGCTGAGGAACACGTTCACAATATTCAGGGGCATAGGCCCAGGGAGGGAACGCTCCCTCTGGAAAAGCGGAATGAAATCGTGGTCAGACCTGCTTGCTGACAGGAGCTGTCCTCCATCCAGAAAACGCGAAGTTGAGATGGCAGAGGGTGCTTACCATGATGCAGACGTCGGATTTTTTGTCAGTCGTCTGCCCTCGTCCGAAAGGTGGCGCCTGTTTTACGATTTTTTGCACAGCGCCGCATTCATAGATGTGGAGCTCGACGGGTGGAGCAGACACTCCGAACCGGTTCTCGTTGGCATTTTTGCAAACGGGAACTTTACCCCGTTTGTCAGAGGGGAGAATATGTCTGCAGATGCTATTCTCGCCAAGATCGGCGCGTCTACCATGCTCATATCATTTAATGGTGCAAGGCATGATATGCATTATGTCAACAGGATTATACCTGATATCAGCTTACGGTACCCCGTTGTGGATCTCATTGCAATGGCCAGAAAGGCGGGATTGCCCGGTGGTCTGAAGTCAGTGGAGAGGCAGTTGAATGTCCGGCGGAACAGCATGGTCGAACTGTCGGCAAGCGGGCGGGCAGTAGAGCTGTGGCATCTGTGGAGGCGTAAAGGTAGCAGGGGCGCACTGAACCTTCTGAAGATGTACAACAGGGAGGATACGTGCAATCTGCTCCCGGTCTCCGAAGCAATCAGGGATATGCTGTATCTGCGCACAACGGAAGGTATGCTGGATGGATAGTCACAGAGAATTCACTGATGAAGCTCGCAGGATCGCCAGGGCTGTCAGAGGAGCCAGCCGCATCTCCATATTCACACATATCGATGCGGACGGGATATCTTCAGGCTCTGTCGCTTATGCGACCGCGACCAGACTTTCAATACCCGTCGAGATAACCTTCCTGAAGAAGCTTGATGATGCGGCCACGGAACTGATAAAATCGAAGAAGGACAGTCTCGTCTGGCTCAACGATCTTGGCTCGGGATACATATCGCGGTTCACCGGAATGGACATGATCATAGCGGATCACCACGAACCTGAATCTGTGAATCCCGTCGTTGTGGAGAACGGCACATCCAGGCTCGCCGAGAGTTCCATATATCATCTGAATGCACATCTTTTCGGAATTGAGGGTTCCACCGAGATATCCTCATCAACGACTTCTTACTTCATAGCCAGGGCAGTGTCGGATCGCAATGCAGATCTTTCAGGCGTTGCAATAGTGGGCGCGGTGGGCGACCTGCAGGATTCAAGGCACGGAAAGCTCACCGGAATGAACCGGCTGGTTCTGGAGGATGCGGTAAAATGCGGTGCGGTCGAGGTGATCAGGGATGCACGATTCTACGGCAGGGAAACAAGACCGGTCACCAGGCTCCTGGAATTTTCGGTCGATCCTCCGATACCCGGCATATCTGGCGATCACGCGGCAGCGCTTAGGGTGCTGGACGCACTGGGCATCGAATTCGTCAAAGACGGAAAAGAGAAAACATGGTTTGATATGCGTCATTCCGACAGGCAGAAGATTGTTTCCTTCATGGTGCAGAAAATGATCTCGGAGGGTTTGCACGCTTCCGAAATAAACTCGATTGTAGGTGAAACGTACATCATCCACGACCCACGCGCGCCGCATGATGAGAGGATGCCTGAGGATGCAAAGGAATTCGCCACACTGCTGAACTCCTGCGGCCGGTACGCTAAGTATGACACGGGACTTAAACTGTGCCTGGGCGAGAGAGGAACAGTGCTTGATGACGCCCTCTCGCTGCTGGAAGGACACAGGAAGAATGTTTCAAGTGCTATAAGAATGGTGAAACAGGAAGGACTCACGCAATTGACTTCCATTCAGTACTTCCATATGCAGGATCGAGTTCCAGATACGATTGTTGGCACGATAGCCGGTATACTGATGAAGTCGAAGGACGCGGAACCCGGCAAAGTTATAGTGGGATTCGCGTTCTCCGAGGGCAAGGTGAAGGTATCCTGCCGTGGCAGCAATGAACTCGTCCAGCGGGGTCTGAACCTGTCGGAAGCAATAAGGAAGGCAGCCGAATCCGTAGGTGGTGTCGGAGGCGGTCACAGCATCGCCGCCGGAGCAACCGTCGACGCGGGAAAGGAGGACGAGTTCCTGACCTGCCTGGACAGACTCGTCATCGGTCAGCTTGTCCGCCCCGCCTGAAGCACATCAGCGCCTGATCAACCAGAGGAGCAACGCCTTCTCGGTGTGCAGCCTGTTCTCGGCCTGATCGAAGACGACGCTCTGATTGCCGTCCATGACCTCATCTGTGATCTCGAGTCCCCTGTGAGCCGGAAGACAGTGCATGACTATTGCCTTCCTGTCGGCCAGTTTGAGAAGACGGCTGTTGAGCTGGTACGGCCCTAATGCCTTCTCCTTCTCCTCTCTTTCCGCCTCCTGTCCCATCGAAACCCAGACATCGGTGTAAATTACATTGGCCCTGCGTGCCGCGGCTTCCGGATCATTTACGATCTCGATGCGCGCCCCGGTCCCGGTCGCTATGGAAGCGGCATATTCGGAAATGCGCTGCGGAGGTTCGTGTTGCTTCGGCGTTGCGGCGGCAAAATGAATGCCCGACATCGCGGATGCAAGCATCAGCGAATTGCAGACATTGTTTCCATCGCCAACGTACGTGAGTCTGAGACCTTTCAGCCTGCCGAATCTTTCCCTGATTGTGAGCAAATCAGCCAGTGCCTGGACCGGGTGCTCAACGTCGTCAAGAGCGTTTATCACAGGCACGTCTGATTTAGCAGCAAGTTCCTTCACCATGCCGTTGTCAAATGCCCTGTACACAATTCCATCTACATACCTGCTCAGTACCCTGCCCGTGTCCCCAATCGTTTCCCCTCTTCCGAGGTGAATGTCGTTCGGATTCAGATACAGGGAGTCACCGCCAAGATGGTTTATTGCAACCTCAAACGAAACGCGTGTTCTTGTCGACGACTTTTCGAAGATCATCGCAATCTGCCGGTTTTTGAGCGGCTTGCTTTTGAGGTGCCCGCCATCTATGCTGAGATCGTTTTTCAGTCTGGCCGCGCTGTTCAGCAGAAGCGGCAGAGATTTTCCCGCATCAACAATCGATATGAAATCTCTCTTGGCGATTTTTTTCATCGGATATCGCGTGGAAATCAGACATCCTGTCTTTTATCTTTGTGTTGCATTGAGCACTGTTCGATCGTCAGGCAGTCCTGATTCAGACTCAGCGTCGCAAGAACTGCCCAGCTCTAAAATCAAGTCGTCGCATTTGCAAATCGCAGCACCGTCGGGATGCATCATTCTGCCGCACCGTCTGAATAAAGCAGATGTACTGTCAACTCGCAGGATTTCGCAAACGGCGGCAAGATTGCATGTCAAATAAACAATATATCGCAATGCATATGTCTGCTTATGGCCAACAGGCGTGATTTCAGGGGTTACGGGGAGACGCCGCCGACTTTCAGATGGCCGGGGGGCAAGACACTTGCGTTGTCACTGGTTTTCAACTTCGAAGAAGGTGCCGAACACTCCGTAACGGAGGACGGTATCATAGAGACGATCGGGGAATTCGCCCCAGTCGACGTGCAGACAAGGGACATGGGCATGGAAAGCGTCTACGAATACGGACAGAGAGCCGGCATCTGGAGAATACTGAACTTCCTCAGGGAGGAAAAAGTGAAAGCCACATTCTTCGCAGCCGCACGAGCACTGGAGGCAAATCCAGATGCCACAAAGAGGATCGTGGCGGACGGCCATGAAATATGCGATCACGGACTGCGGTGGACCGAACTGTTCAGGATGACGCGGGAGCAGGAAACCGGGGAAATAGCCGCTTCCATAGAACTCATAGAGAAAATGACCGGGAGGAAGCCCTCGGGTTTCTATGCAAGGGAACCCAGTGCAAATACTCTCGACATTCTTTCCGGGTTCGGCAATTTCCTGTATGATTCAGACTCCTATGCTGACGATCTGCCGTACTACTGCAGTGAGACAGGAATGCTGATAGTGCCATATACACCCGACGCCAATGACTTCCATTTTCTCAGCCCGATGCACCGCTTTGCCACAGGCCGGGAATTCTGTGAGTACCTGAGGGAAACATTCGATGTTCTTTACAGGGAATCATCCGAACAGTCAAAACTGATGACCGCGGCATTCCATGTCAGGATAACGGGCAGGCCGGGGAGATTCAATGCGCTCAGGGAGTTCGTTGCATATGCGAAGCGCAGGCAGAGGACGTGGATTGCCACACGCGAGGAGATTGCCAGGTTCTGGTTGTCGGAATTTCCGCGCGATTCAAATCACGCACACTCTCCAGCAGATTTCGGGAAATTAAAATAACGGTAAAATGTTTGCGCGCCGGGCGGAACCAGCGCACGTGCATGCTTCAGGCCTGTGAAGTAAAGTCCGCCCTTTCTTTGTATGCGACTCCAGTGTAGTATCCCCAGACGTAGAAGACGGCCATGGCCACGATATACGTCAGGGTGTCGTACGGGAATGGAATCAGACCAGTGCCGCCGTAGCTGCTGAAATATGATATGCCGAGTATTGTGAACAAATATACCGGATACCATATGCCCAGTACTAAGTCCTGCTTGTGAATTCCCTTCCTCTTGTGATAGACTGCCAGGAAGAATACACCCAGGAGTACCGTCACAATCAGTATCGATGTTGCGAACC
>JAKABN010000011.1 GCA_021796895.1 Thermoplasmata archaeon
TAAGCTCACGTGTGTCTTCAATACTGATGATTTTCATCTGGGGCGGAATGAAAAGCAGAACGGCGTTCAGTGTCGTTGTTTTTCCGCTTGCAGTACCGCCGCATACCATCATGGAACTGCCGTATTCGATGCATAGCCACAGGTAGGCCATCATGTCTATGCTCATTGTCTTGAAACGCACAAGGTCAATCGGTGTGAATGGATCGTCCTTGAATCTTCTTATCGTGAACGACGATCCTTTCTTCGTCACGTGCTTTCCCAGCGTCGCATTGAGCCTCGAACCATCGGGCAGCGTTGCGTCCAGCATCGGATTTGCAACAGATATCGTCTTTCCCGAGCGTTGCGCGAGCCAGACCACGAACGCATCCAGATCCGGCTCCCTCTCGAATCTGATGTTCGAGCGTATGGAACCGTATTTTCTGTGGAAAATGAATATGGGTATGTTCACTCCGTCGCAGGAGATATCCTCCACATTGCTGTCGAGCATGACGCCCTCTATGTTCCCGAGGCCTGTCAGGTCCCTGCTGAGGTAGTAGAAGACTCTCTCCATTGAGAGAGGGTTCAGAGAAATGTCCAGAGCATGCATTACTTCCAGCGTCGCTCTCTTGAGCAGCTTCTCCCTCTCCTCCTTTTCCTCCAGCTGGCTCACGTTGATCGAAGTCACCAGCCCCTCCTTCAGCTTTGTCAGAACGCCCCTCTCGTCAATCGAGAGCGGAGGCTCAATGAGTTCGTAAATGTACTCGTTGAGTATGGTATCGTATTTAATCCGGGCAAAGGAGTAAGGGTCTTTGAGCGGTGTGAGCTCAATTTCCTCCTGGCTCTTTTCCGTTATCAGCGGAATGGGTGTAATCCTGGCGCTTCTTCCGTGGCTGAACTCCTCCTCCGTCAGCCTGATTTTGACCGGCTTGCTTGCAATAGTGTTCAGGAACTGCACGTATCTGGTTCTCAGCCCCTGCCTGCGCCTCTTCTGCTCCCCGTTCTTCGTGCTCTCCTGCGCTACAGTCGTTAAATCAGGCCCCCAGGAAGAAGTGCATGAAAACGAAACCTATTGCCAGCATGATCGCGCTGTGCCTCATTCCGTTCGAAATTCTACTGTCCTGAATGACTCCCGCCATAATACCGTCTCCAGTTGCGTGAACAATCACCGCAAGGTAAAATGCCAGCGTCACCGGTCCTATCGCCAGCACATTGACCGTAGAGACGCCGCTGCCTGTGAGAACGCCGCCGTTGTTCTGTAGCTGGGATCCGGCCTTCTTTATCTCAGGTATGAATGTCGCTTCTAGTATGAATATCGTCGCCAGGAACACGGCGAACGAAATGTATATGACAACCATGTAAGTGCTCATGGCTATCGTCCTTTCCTTCCTGTCCAGTATTCTCTCTCTTGAGTCGTGCGCAATCATATTCAGAACATCGGACACTGCTCCGCCCGCGTCGCTTGCTTTGATGATAATGTTTGAAATCCTTGTTATCAGAATGCTGTTCATTCTCTCCGAGAAGAGCCTTATGGCTTCTGTGGCAGGCACTCCCCAGTCAATCTGTGCAGCCATCCTCCGTATCTCCGGCGTCAGCCTTCCGTACTTACCGCCGGACGCAACCACTATAGCCTGCGCCAGCGTCATCCCGAATCTTCCGGCTTCCGCGACGTCTCTCAGGAAGTCAGGCACTCTTTCTTCAATCTGCGATATCTTTCTTGCCTGGATGCTTGAGTAGATACCATACGGTCCCATGAACGCCGCCAGGCCAAGCACCAGCCAGTCGAGAAAAGCCATACCGCCGTAAATGGTGTTGTTCACTGCTCCGACTATGCCTATGAGCAGCAACAGCATCATGGCGGCCACCGAGCCTATTATGATCTGCTTTCCAAGGTCCTTCTTGACGTTCAGCAGCGGTTTCAAATCCACATATGAAGAGAGATTCGCGTTTACACTCATTGTGCAGCCTCCTTACCCATGTTCCAGACGAAGAATATGAAGCCAGCCTGCGACGCCGGTATCATGAGCAGCACCACTACATAGAGCAGCAGTACCGTCAGCGACATGGGCTGTCCGAATAGCACGGCGGCAGGCGCCGAACCGCCGCCGCCGTTAACGATGGCCATGATGGCCATAATCACTACAAGGAAGAGCGGAAAGGCCACAACCACTGTCACGAATGTTTCGGCAAAGAGACCAAGTGTTTCCATGTCCCTCTTGGTGTTGAGTTTATCCTCTTTTTCAAACTGTTCGGCCTTTGCAAGGAAGTAAGGTTTCAGATGCCCTCCTGACGTTGCCGTTGTTACAACCCCTTGCAGAAAATCCTGGAATTTTGCAGAAGGCGTTCTAGATGCGGCATTCCTGATTGCCGTAAGTATGTCCACGCCGAGAAGCGTCGTATCTCTCGTTATCCACTCTGCCTCCTTCTGTATTTCGCCGTATATCGGCTGTTTTGCAAGCTCCCCGAATATGACGTCTATGTTCACATCCGCTGAAGCCAGAGCAGAAATGAAGCTCATTGCGCTTCCCACGTGCCTGTTTATGTTCCGCGCCCTAGTATTGGCTTTCGAGGATGGCACAGACTGGAGTATGAAGTATGTGATGAGAGGCGGCAGAACCGCCAGCAGCAGGAGTGCCGAAACCCTGAGCGCGGCAATCTGGTGAAGCAGCGTGAGTATTATGCCTCCGAATACAACACCTACGAACAGGCCCACGATGAAAACTATGACTGTCGACATCCAGACGAATGCCATGTACTCTTCGGGCCTGATCTTCATGTGCGCCTTGATCAGGTTGTCTTCGAGCAGCTGGTTCGGCTTGAATCTCGCCTCAACAAAACGATGCATCGTCCTCCAGCAGAACTGCTGATACGGGGACAGTTTGACGTAATCCGGTACAGTTCCGGCGGGGAGCTTGACAGGATGCGGTCCTTCGAGCATCCGCTTTGATTTTACAGTTTTGGTTCCCAGAAAGCTCTTCTTGACGCTTTCGAATCTTCCGAACAGGTTGGACTCGTCCTGCTGCCCTTCCTGACTAGACAACTATTGCATCCTCCTCTTTGGAAGTCTTTCCCAGAGCCATGCGAACTTCCTTCATCGTTCCTTCCTGATCCCTGTAGTATTTGTTGATGAGTGACCATATTTCCATGTGGTTGTTCAGGTCCTGTTTCACCATGTACCTGATTATGTCTATTCTTCTGTTGAATTCACCGCTCAATTCCTCATGGGTCCAGTTCTTGAGTTCCATTAGCTTGTCGAACAGTGCACTGTGTCCTTTGAAAGTGAACTCGTCCCTGACCTGATCCCACTCGAAAACCACGTTGGTTATGATCTCGTTTGTTCCGGGCTCAAAGCCGATGAGTTCCACGACTGTCTTCACTCTCCTTGCATTCTCCTTTCCAACCCTGACCTGCTGCTGGACCACCACAGTCCTCAGCGCGGTAAGCAGTATCCTCGGTATGTTGATGGGCGGATTCTCCAGCCTGTTGATCATGAGTTTGACGCTGTCCGCATGCATTGTCGCATACGTCGTATGTCCTGTAGCCATGGCCTGGAACATGGTGTATGCCTCCTTGCCACGTACCTCTCCAACGATGATGTAGTTGGGTCTCTGCCTCAGTGCCGCACGCACAAGGTCGAACATATCTATCTCACCGGGTGCCTTTCCATCGGCATTTCTCTCCCCCACGCCTGACCTGGTGCTTCCCGGAATCCAGTTTTCGTGGGGAAGGTTGATTTCCCTGGTGTCCTCCATGGTGACTATTTTTGCGCTGGGTGGTATGAAAAGAGATATTGCATTGAGGGTTGATGTTTTGCCGTTGCCCGTACCCCCGACTATCATGGCCGACTCTCCTGCCTCTACGCTCATCCAGAAATACGCAATCATTTCAGGCGAAGCCGTTCCGTATTTAATCATGTCCACGGGGGTGAAAGGCTTCTCCTTGAACAGTCTCACAGTAAACGACGAGCCGCGGCTCGTCACTTCCCTCGCATAGGTCGCCTGAAGTCTGTGTCCTTCGGGAGTCGTGCCGTCAAGTATCGGGCTGGAGACGCTGATCTGTTTGCTGCACTTCTGGCCCAGGAACACGACAAAGGAGTTCAACCGTTCTTCGTCGTTGAAAACCACGTTCGTCTTGACGCTCTCGTATTTCTTGTGGAAAACAAATATCGGAACACCCACTCCGTCACAGCTCACATCCTCACTGTTGACATCCCGTATGAACACGTCCACTGGTCCGTATCCCATAAAATCCCTGATGATGTAGTACGAAAGCTTGTCTTTCGTGATAGGTGTAATATTCAGTCCCCTCGTGCTCAGGAAACTCTCGATGCTCCTGCGCAGGTACTCCCTCCGGTCCATCTGCGACAGCTGCTTGTATTCGTAGTCGAGCGTTCGCTGGAGCGCATCCTTCAGCAAAGCAAGCAGTTTCGTCTCTGCTTCCGTGAGCTGCGGTTCTATCGCCTCCAGGAGGTATCCGCTCGATTCATTGTCGTAAGTGACCCTGATGAACGAGTATAGTTGCCTGACCGGATAAATCTCAACGACCTCCATCGTTGGTGAGAGCAGAGGCGGTATGGTGGTGTACGGCGAGCCCTTTCCCTCGGCCCATTCCATTTTACGTGCGACCTCGTCCTTCGGCATCTTGATTTTTATCCGCTTGTTTCCTCTCTTTGAAAGGAAACGTTTGTATCCCTCTCCGATTAGTGACGAAACACTTCTTCTCTGCGTCTCTTCCGCATCTGCCGACGACGTCATTCTTACTCCTCCGTTGAGATACTCACTATTGCTGTGGAAAGCGTGACCTGTTTGACTGTGCTGAATGTTATTGCAAGCCTATAATCCTGGTAACTCATGGTTGTGATGCTCATCGTGTAATCTGTTTTTGAAAGCCCCGCCTGCGCAAAGGATGAATTGAAGAAGTTCTCCCATGCAGTTGCGAATGGTGTGAAAATTGTGATATTGACGTCATAGCTCTGCGTGTTGTACGTATGCTGTGTAAAAGTAAGAAGCTTTGAACTCAGGCCTACAGTGTTGCTGCCTGAATAAGTGGTATTTGAAGATGTCGGCGTGACAATGGACATCTGAAGCACGCTGATAGATACGCCTGCAGTTGTAGCGCTGATAGTGAAGCCTGGACTTGCGAGCATGACCTGTCCGCTGCTCTGCCCGAGTATGACCGCATCGTTCTCATATAGCACAGATTGCGGAATGTAGTACCTGTTCGGTATGTTCACAACGACACCGCCGCCCGAAATGGAATTTATGCTGTAGAGAGCACCGTTCAGCGTATACTTGAATGAAGTTGAGAACGATGGTTCCTGGGTGCCGGACACCGGTATCACACCAAGCTGTCCGTTTGTCCCCGTGGCGAACATCGGGACACCGGATGAGCCGAGAGTAACCGGGTCATATGAAGACAGCGTGTTGGACTGGGAGTTGATGTAGTAAAGCATCATGCTGTCAATGCTCTGCTTCAGGTTGGATATCTGAGTCACAACTTGACTGTCATGCTGGTGCTCGTTCCCGGCCATCATCGACGGCACATAGTGGTTTGTGAATATTCCAAGCAGAGAAAGAAAGACCAGCAGTGCAAGTATTGTTCCCACAACGGAAGCCACCCCCTCCCTGTCCGTCATCTTCCTGGATGGCCGTATCACTGATTCTGCTGTGTTTGAACGTGGCATCAGTTGCACTGGTCCGTGCTTTAAAACGCATCGGTGAATTATTTAATTGTGATGCTCTGGTTATCATACCATGTCCTGCCTCTGAGAATCGCCCTGTGTCTTGTGCAAGCAGCACGAACACGACTCATCTGCCCCGGCCGACAACTTATTTACATCCTTTGGATTACTATCGGGCATGCCTTCAAGATATGAATTCGGCGGCAAGTCCGTAATAGTGACAGGAGGAACATCGGGTATAGGACTGGCCACAGCGGATATGTTTGCCAGAAGCGGAGCCAACGTTATACTCACGGGGAAGAACAGGGAGAAGGGATTGAAGGCTCTGAAGCAGATTAAGGGGAAAGGCAATATCGAGTTCTACAAGGGAAACGTTTCAAACGATGCCGATGCGGAAAAGCTCATCGCGCTTACAGAGAAGAAGCACGGCGGTCTGGATGTGCTCGTCAACAACGCCGGTGTGTACCTGGCAAAGAAAATAGACGAAACAAGCGAAGAGGAGTGGGACTGGATCATGAACACCAATCTCAAGGGTGTTTATGTCGTGAGCAAGCACTCAATCAAACCGCTAAGGAAGAGTCGTGGATGCATAGTCAACGTGGCGTCCGTGAGCGGCATTGTCGGCGTTAGAAACGAAGCGGCATATTGCGCATCGAAGGGAGGCGTCATCCAGCTTACGAAGGCAATGGCCCTCGATTACGCCATTGACGGCATCAGAGTCAATGCTGTCTGCCCCGGAGACGTTGAAACTCCAATGATGTGGGAGGCACTCAACAGGGTAGAGGACAGGAACATGGCGGTGGAGAAGGACAAGGCCCTCCATCCTCTGGGGAGATTCGGCAAAGCAGATGAAGTGGCCAAGCTCATACTCTACCTGGCTTCAGCAGATGCCGCTTTTATAACGGGTTCCGCCGTCAGCATTGACGGCGGCTGGAGCGCCTACTGATTCTTCTGATCGCCCGTCTTGTCTGCAGTGCTGTTCTGGGCACCGCCCTGCTCCGCCTGCCCGCCGGTTTCCTGAGGCTTCTCTTCAACCTTGCGTATGACTCTTTTCGGAACGACTATCCTGCGCGGCTCCTGTGTCACAGGCTTTCCCTGAGGGATCTGCGGCGGTGGCTGCTGTTTTGGCGGCTCGTCCTTGCGCTCGTTGCTCTTCTCTTCCCTGAGCGGCGTTCCGCACTTCATGCAATCCGTGAGATTTGCGGGATTCATTTCGCCGCATGAGGGGCACTGGACCATTTTTGCCTTCTTGAGTTCCTGCTGTCTCGCGAGCCAGTCTTCGAAGGAGAGGTATGTGGGCTGCTTCTTCCACCAGTTGAGGAAGGCTCTGTCGCTGTATTTGTTGCCCATTTCAGCTCTCGCCTGCGCCTTGAACTTGTCTGTGAACTCCATGTACTGCCTGCGCATCTCCGCGTTCGCATCGTCTTCCTTGTCTCCTTCGCCTTCGTCTGCAAATTTGACGCCACAGACTGGACATTCCTTGGAACTGGATGGTATCCACGAGTTACAGTTGCTGCATTTCGCCGTTCCTGTTTCGAATTCAACGCCACAGTATGTGCATTTCTTCGATGTCTCTGGTATGAAGGCGCCGCAGTTGCCGCATTCAACGACCCTTGCAAGTCCGTATCTGTAGAGATAGAGTGAAACGCCCACAAAACCAGCGATTATGATTATGCCTATCAGCAGCCAGTAAAGTAACGGAATGCCCGTGGTCGGCTGTGAGGAGATGATGTTGAATGATCTTGACGAACTGACAAACTGACCGTTGGAATAGACTTCGAAGTGATAGGCACCCTGCGGCTGATTCGGGGGAACCAGTATTCTTGCGACAAAGATACCCTGTGAATTTGTAAGGCCCGTAACCGTAGACGGCACCTGTTCCTGACCTCTTATGTTGAAAAGTTCAACGGTGACGGGGTAGTTTGCCATCGGTTTGTGCGTCACCTGTGACGTCATGGACACAGTGACAATGACGACGGAACCTGACTTGATCGAGTTGCTGGATATGATTACCACTGCGTTTACCTTTGCAAGTGTTATGTTGTACGCTACAGGTTGTGCAAGGGTATCCTGCGAGTAGCTGCTTTCCCTGATTGTCCTGTTCTGGTTAACGGTGGCGCTGAACAGAAGCATCTTCTGTTTAACACCAGTTGGCAGCAGCGGAACTGTCCAGGTCAACGAAACCTTGGTTGAAGACAAGCCCGCAACGACCGGAATGGTGGCATTGGCAATGGGCGTCGTAACGTTTCCCGCCGAGGGACCATCAAACAGAGTCAGCGGAACGTTGTATGCGGATATCTGACCGGTATTCTGCACTACAACATTGAATGTCATGTTTGTCTCCTCCTGGAACGAACCTGTCGCGTTGAGGCTCACTGGTGACAGCAGCGGCAGAGAAAAGACATCCACAATGGCATTCGCGATATTGTTCGTGTAGCTGATTTCAGCAACGCTGTGCTGCCCTGTTAAGTTTGCCGGATTGACGTCAACGCTCACTGACATGTTGCCCATCAGCATAGGCACAGCCCAGATAGCAGTCACCGGGAGAGGTACTGACTGGCTGACACTGAACGGGTGCGTCAGGGTTGTTGTTGCAACCAGCAGCTGGCTGAAGGCTCCCTGTGTTATGCTGAAATAAACGGTGAAGTTCTGGGTCACCGGGGCGTAACCTATGTTGTAAATGAGTACAGTGATGTTGGTGCTGCTTCCTTCTACGACCTGTGTCGGAGTAAAGAATATGTTTGAACTGGATATTGTGAGATCCGGCAGTTTGATGAAGAGTACTGCATTAATCGCCGAATTCTTCTGTATGAGTGGAACGGTGTAATGGGAAAGCGAAACCGTTTCGTTCGGCGCATACCATGTTCCCGCATCGACATAGGTTGTATTTACGACGTAATTGCCCACGTACACATCGGAGCCTGATTTTATTATGTCGGAGAGACCCTCGAACGTCGCGACGCCTGTGCCGTTGCTTGATCTCTGTGCATAGAATGCACCGTGAGGATTCGTCAGGTTTGCGAAGGTGTTGAGCGTGACAACTGCGCCGCTCAGTGTCGTGCCGGATTGTCCATATGTGGTTACATAAAGCCACCTGTATATGTACGCCACACCCGAGGAACTGGCCGTGACGGAAGGTGCCGATGCGTTGTACAGTTTAGCAACTTCGTTGTAGCCGAACGAGAGGCTGTTTGAGAAGGACGAGTTGAATGATCTGATTGACGCAGAAGAGAAGGCGGCAGTCAGCACATTTCCCATTATGGTGCTTCCGTTAATCCATATCCTTGAATTGCCACCGGTTATCAGATTCACATTCGGCCCGATTACGGTGTTTATGAGGAAGAGCTGCGCTCCTCCGAACACATACATATTCACCAGGTAGTTTGAGCTTATGATTGAATTCTCTATGACTGTTTTTCCTGTCTGGTTTATCAGGAATGAATACTGTCCGTTGTAGGCCTCAATGAAGTTGACACCGCCGTTAGAGATGAGGAGGTACCCGCTCTGCGTCACGACTATGTTGGATGATATGTTTATTGCCGATACTATCTCAAACGGCACGGTCGGGGCTGAGTTGCTGTTATTCACCACAAGGTCCTGCGGTCCAACCGACAGGTATATTGTCAGCACGCTGTAGTTCAGGTTGCCCGCAGTGCTGTACTGCGGGACGGTGTGCGCCGGGTCAAGATACACATAGATAGGCGCGCTTCCGATAATTGTGGGTATCCAGTTTATCGATGTCGTGTTCGCACCGCCGGCAAGCACGTTCATTATGCTTGTCCCAATCAGTGTTCCACCGTTGAGAGGATTGCCGTAGTAGAACCCTACTGTCAGATTTTTAACTCCGGCACGGCCCAGGAAATTCTGCACATCTGCCGTTATGACTACATTCTTTCCGCTGAAAGCAGGACTGGGGTTGAATGTTATGCCGGACGATGCTATCACGAGTTCGGCAAGATTGGGCTGCACAAAGAACAGTGTCGAGTTGTAATCTCCGGCGTAGCTGGTCTCCGGAACACTCCTGTTCTGATTCGCATTCACGGCTATCGTGTTGTTGCCTGAGGCGGCAAAGAACCAGTTTACTGACACAGTCAATGTCTGCAGCGGTCCTATGGAAACGCTCATGTTGAGACTTGAAATCAGTTTGCCGTTTGCGCCATCGGAGATATTTACCGGCAGGGAATTTACTCCGGTCTGGCCGCTGTCTGTGATGTTGAATGTTATGACACCTGTCTGATTCTGATACAGAAACGATGGTGTGACCACAGGTCTGCCGACATTAATCAGCGGCAGTGGTACAGTGACGGGAATCGTGATATTCACGCTCACTTCCTGAGATGCCGCTGTAATGTTCGGATAGGGTGAGAACGACAGTGAATTTCCGTACAAGCTCGAATTGTAAGATACGGTGAGCGTGTAGTTCCCTACAAAGAGCGAGTTGGGATACGTGGAATAGCCGATGACATCGGTAAGAAGCGGAACATTTGCCTTTCCAAATTCGTTCGTCACATTGTAGTTGGATACTGTTCTGCCCAAGTATGACAGTACCTGGGCAGGAGGAACTGTCTGATATGTGTTGGACGGTCCGACAAAGTAGCCCGCAGGAGATCCCACAGAGATGTTTGTCGGCGTGCTTCCGCTGTACTTGAATGAAAGCTGGCTGTTTATAACCGGGAGATTCTGGCTGCTTGAAACGGTGACATTGGCAAATCTGTAAAGGAACATCTGTGGCAGAATGCCAGTCTGGATGTTCACATTCTTTATGCGAACATTTCCAGAAAGAGCGATATTGTTGGCATATATGACCAGATTCTTAAGCTGTGAAAGACTTGTAAAGCCCAGAGCGTAGAGGTTTGCAGTGTATGTAGCTGGGCCAACAGGCGCTGCTGGTATGCTGATTCCAGATTGAATATAGCTGGATACGGGCTGGCCCACCTGTCCTATCAGTATCGGTGTGGTAGTCGCGGTAAGAGAATAAGCAGTCAGGCTCAGCGTCGCCGACTTGAGCTGCGTGTTAAGCGTGACATCCTGTGAAACATTAAGGCCGTAAGTCTGCATTATTGCGCCGGCGCTGATGTTGTAGTAGTCTGCCGTGTTGGAATCAAGGAAACTCAGTTCTGTTGGCGCAACCGCTGCATTGAGCGGACCAAAGGTCAATGGCTTTGCGTCCATCGATGTGAGATGGCCCGCAAACGCAGGCGCGTATGGTCCGTTATATCCAATTGTTGCCTGCTGGTTTATTGTGACGTCATAGAAGTAGGCATGAGCAGTGTCCCCGACAAAAACAGCATCATGCGTGGCTCCGTTTGCCAGGAAATTGGCATCAATGAAACTGTGGATTGCTGTGAAGCTGGATGAGCCTGCAATCGTCAAATTCTTGTAAGCGGGTTGCGAGAAAGTCATCCCGAACCAGAGTTTGTTCACGTACATGGTGCCCGACGTAACATTTGCCCATACCTGGAGTCTGCTGAGGTCGTTTTCAGTCAGCCCCGCAGGAAGGGTTACGGTCGTTGTATAATAGTTGTTTTTTCCCGGGTAGTAGAACGACTCAGTATTCGTCAGGGATACCTGCTGAACGTGCTGGGTCGTATTTCCGTAGGCCCAGTCCATTGTGCCTGCGAACGAAGAACCGGTCGTTTCGTATTCGGCATTGAGCGTAACAGAGGACAGCGGTGCATTGATTCCGCCCGTTGTGAAATTGGTCGCGGACATAGTCTGGCCCGCCTGCACCGTGTAGTTGGACTGATCGAACGCGGTCAGATTGAATATATTCTGATTTGTGGTCGTGTCGGCCAATGGCGACTGCCTGAAAACAGACGTCGGTATTGCCTCCAGACTGTATGTCACATTGTTCTTCCGTGCAGTGTCTGAGGCGAACGGATAATGCTCCTTGTATACCGTCGTGCTGTTGTATGCGCCGTTCAGGCTGTACATGTACATCCTGGAATTCTGCAGCACCACGTTGGATGAATAGAATGAGACGACCGGCGGATTTGCGAACACGCTTGCGGGGAATACGCTGCTGTTAATGTAATTGGCACTGAACTGTGACGCCTGGAAACCGGTTACCGTCGAATTTATCATGGTGAGATTAGACATATATGAAACAAACTGGCCGGGAAAAACGAAAGATGAATGGGCACTCATCACAATGGACGCCCCGTTGCTCTCAAACACACCGAGCACCGGTATGTCATTTATCAGTTGCAGATTGGTAGTAACGACGGAATGTTTCATAATCAGCTTTCCTCCGTCAACGACCGAAATGTGATACACAGGCGCCGAGGCATAATTGCCGCTTGCCGAAAATTCGTCGAACATCAGTGTTTCGTTGGAGAGCGTGACAACGCCACCCGCACGTATTGTCAGATTCCCCTGCAGGATTTGCGTTCCCCCGCTCAGGTTCCAGCTGGTAAGGCTGTAACCTGTGCCTACAGTCACGTTTCCGCCCTGCTGTGACGGCATTGCCGATGCAGCACTGGCTGTCGACGAAATCAGGTTGATTCCGCCGAAGAAGGCCGAAACAATAAACAGCGCAACAACAACGATCCCGGCCAGCTTGCCCGTTTTCAATCGAAATATATGCATAATTTTGCACGCTCTGCGTCGCTATCAGTGATCTTAAAATTCGAGTTATCGTGCGATATAAAAATGCTTTTCCATAATTATCAAAGCAGTTTGCAATCGAAAAACAGGTCAAATCCGGCGGCGCAAAATGAGCAATCCGGTGGACATGACACAGTCGAAAAACGAATTAAGGCGTTTGGTTAAGCGATGCTTCAGGCTACTCTCTTTCTTATTACCTTTTTAGCCTGATCCTCCGGGGTCCCGGAAGCTTCCACGCGCTGGCCGCATGAATAGCATATGACCGCATCCTTGCTTATGATGGCATTGCAGTTGCTGCAGTACATCTCGTCTTCCGCAAGATCCGGCTGTTCCTGCTGTGACTCCCGTGTCTTCGCACCGCATGAATAGCATATGACCGCATCCTTGCTTATGATGGCATTGCAGTTGCTGCAGTACATCTCGTCGTCGGCAGGCTTCTTCATGATTTCCTGGGCCGGCTGTGACTGCGGCATTCTGGCCTGAGACGGCATGGGCTGTTCCTTCTCCGGCGTCCTTGCGTCCGCAGGTCTCATGTTCTGAAGTTCCTTGCGCAGCGTCTCCTCGAGGATGACGATGGACTGCCTCCTGGCCACAACCTGCTCTATAATCTGCTTAAGCTCCTGTTCCTGTTTCAGCAGCTCCTCTTCCCTGGTCATCAGGTTTGACTGTTTCTCCCTGACATCCTTTTCCAGTCCGTTCAGTTCTGTTGCCTTGGTTTCAAGGTTTTGTTCACGGAAGTCAATGAGCTTCTCCTTTCCGTTGAGCTCTATTTCCTTGTTCTGCACTTCTGCAATCTTGTTGTTCAGCGCAGACTCCGCTGCATGAATATCATTCTCCTTGTGTGTGATCTTATTCTCCCTATCTGTCAGCACCGACTGCTGCTCGTTCAGGCTGCTTTCTTTCGCATTGAGCGTCCTTTCCTTTTCCTCGAGCAGAGTCTGCTTGGATGACAGTTCCTGCTCCTTTTTGTCCAGGCTGCCCTGCCTGTTGTTCATATCTTCGTGCTGCTTTTTCAGCTTGCTTGCCGTCTCTTCAATTACCTGCCATATTGGTGTATCACCAGAAGTCATTTCTTCTCCTCCATAAATGAACAGCAGTGTTCAGATCCTGACCATGGAACATGAATCCGCAGGCACTTGCCCTTATTCATTTCTTTTCATTACTCGGAATCACAATATTAAGCATTTTTCATCTGCTTATCGTTTATACGAACTATCGATCAGGCCATTTAGCGGCATGAGAGTCATGCACCGGATCCGGTTAAGGCACGAGCCGCAGAGAGGGGACACATCTATTATCACGCATTCACATGTTGCCGAGCATCGGGCCGAGGATCTGCAGGCCGCCGCGCCCGACTTCCAGTGCATGCCTTTCCATGCTGTGATCGCATGCACGCATCTTGCCTATCTGCACGAACCTGGTGATCTTTCCCCTGTTGCTGTCCATGCCCAGGTAGATTACTCCATCGCTGAGGAATGCTTCGGTGCCACCGTAGAACTTTCCGTCCGATATGCTGCCTTCCATGATCAGCATAGTGAAGAGGCCCATCTCCCTCAAATTCTTGAAGAAGTGATACATGCTTTTCCTGAGCGAAACATTGTCTTCCATTAGCGAGTAAAGCGCTCCGAGCGAATCTATGGTGAGCATCGTGAAAGCCTTTCCGTGTTTCTGTTTGAAATTCCTCACGAGCCTTTCAATGAGTGCGATGTAATCCGTTGATGCATCCTCACCGACCATTTCCAGTTCCCTGATGTCTGTGAAGTCGGACATGAAAAGATTCCTGCCTGCGTCGATGCCCAGACTCTTCATATTTTTCCCGTGACTCTCAGAAGTTTCCTCGAGTGTGAGATACATGCCTATGTCCCCCGAACTGGACAGATGCTTGGACATGACGGAAAAACAGAATGAAGTTTTCATCGATCCGGGCGGACCGATAACCAGCACCACTTTTGGCGCATCAACGTCATTTCTGAATAACTTTTCGAGTCCCGACAATGTGTCTCTTAACAACCAAACGCACCGGTTTAACGATTTTCCCGCATTTGATATAAAGATTACAGTGTGAGTTGCATCAACACTAATTAATGGAACTATTCTTCGTTCTCCTCTTCCCTGGGCTCAATGAGCTTGCTGTCTCCTGCCGCGCTTTCCGCACGTGCTTCCTCCGGCGCGGGCTCCGTTCTCGCGGCCAGCTTCTTCATTTCATCCTCTCCCTCCTGAACCAGGCGCTCCTCCTCTTCCGAACCCACGAGCCGGATCATCGCAGTCAACCGGTCCTGCTGCTCCAGGCGCATTATTCTCACGCCCTGCGTGTTCCTTCCCATGACTCTTATGTCGTCTATCGGTATCCTGATAACCATGCCTGTCTGGGAAGTCAGCAGCACCTCGTCTCCCGGACTGAATGCACGTACCGACACGACCTTTCCGTTTCTTTCCGTTGTCTTTATCGTTATGATGCCCTTCCCGCCTCTTCTTGTCTTCCTGTATTCGCCGACCCATGACGGCTTTCCGAAGCCGTTTTCTGTGACTGTGAGAAGCACGTTTCCTTCACTGAACGAGCATTCCATGCTCACCACCTCGTCCTCCTGTCTCAGTCTAATCCCTCTCACCCCCCCGGCCTGCCGTCCCATGGAGCGCACGTCCTCCTCGCCGAATCTCATCACATAACCGTTCCTTGTCGCCAGCAGCACATCCTGCCGGCCGTCTGTGAGCACGGTGTCTATTACCTCGTCCCCGTCATCGAGTCCGATCGCAATTATGCCCATCGAGCGAACATGCGAATAGGCCATTACAGGCGTCTTTTTCACCCTTCCCTTCCTTGTGGCAAACAGCAGATACTGTCCTTCGTCAAAGGACTTCAGCGGTATGTTGTCTATCACCTTCTCCCCGTCCTCGAGCCTGGGAAGAAGATTCACAATGGGTCTGCCGGGGCTGTGCCGCGAACCAGTCGGTATGAGGTAGGTCTTCAGCCAGTATGCTCTTCCCCTGTTTGTTATGAACAGAATGTAATTGTGCGTGGATGCTACGAACATGTCCACAACGTAATCCTCTTCATGTGTCTCCACACCAGTGAGGCCCTTGCCTCCCCTGTGCTGTATCTCGTATGTCGCGAGGGGCATGCGCTTGACATATCCCCTGCTCGTTACCGTGACAATGACCTCTTCATCAGGTATGAGGTCCTCGATGGTCATCTCCAGTCCTTCCGAATTTATCTCCGTCTTGCGGTCATTGCCGTACTTCTCCCTGATATCGCCAAGTTCCGATTTTATTATTGTGAGTATCCTTCCTTCGTCTCCAAGCGTTCCTGTATAATCGGCAATGCGTGCAATCAGTTCCCCGTATTCAGTCCGCACTCCTTCCATTTCGAGTCCCGTCAGTTTCTGCAGTCTCATGTCCAGAATTGCCTTCGCCTGTTCCTCGGAAAGCCGGAAGCCGTCCTTGCCGGCAGCCTCCGTGACAGTTCCAGACGCATAGTTCCAGTCGTTCACGGAAATGAGTTTCTGCCTCGCTTCTTCGGCCGAAGGTGAGGATCTTATGAGTTCAATCATGCGATCTATGTTGTTGATAGCGACCATCAGTCCTTCGACGATGTGCATCCTCGCAGTAGCCTGTCTCAGTTCGAATTCAGTCCTCTTCCTGACTATCTCCCTGCGGAAGTCGATGAAGTTCCGCATCAGTTCCTTCAGTGAAAGGACCTTCGGCTCATTGTTGACGAGTGCAATATTGATTATGCCGAACGTGACTTCCATCTGGCTATGCTTGAAGAGCTGATTGAGCACCACTTCCTCTAGCGCATCCCTTTTCAGCTCAACGACAATGCGCATTCCCGTTCTGTCAGACTCGTCTCTCAGATCACTTATGCCATCGATCTTCTTCTCCTTCACCAGTCTTGCAATATCTTCGAGCATCGCGCTCTTGTTCACCTGGTAAGGTATTTCATGAACTATGATCTTCCTTCTGCCTCCCTCCTCCTCGACGGCGGTTTTCGCCCTAACCGTTATCCTTCCCCTTCCGCCGGTGTATGCTTCCACGATGCCCCGCAGACCGTAGACAATGCCGCCGGTCGGGAAATCGGGGCCCCTGATGAAAGTCATCAGCTGAGAAAGGTCCGCTTCGGGATTGTCTATCATGAAATTGAGTGCGTCGACCACTTCCCGCAGATTGTGCGGAGGCATGTTGGTCGCCATTCCCACCGCAATACCGCTTGTTCCGTTGACGATGAGATTCGGGAATTTTGCCGGCAGCACTTCAGGCTCTTTGAGTGTTGCGTCGAAATTGTCCACCATTCTTACTGTTTCCCTGTCCAGATCCTGGAGTATCTCTTCCGATATCCTGGAGAGGCGGCATTCGGTGTACCTCATGGCCGCGGCTGCATCGCCGTCGACGCTGCCGAAATTTCCCTGCCCGTCGATGAGCGGATAACGCATCGAAAAATCCTGTGCCATTCTCACGAGTGCGTCGTATATTGCAATGTCACCGTGCGGATGGTATTTACCCAGCACTTCTCCGACAATCCTGGCGCTCTTCTTGTGCCCTCTCCCCGCCCCGGCTCCGAGTTCGCTCATTCCGTAGAGTATCTTTCTGTGAACGGGTTTCAGGCCGTCCCGCACGTCCGGCAGGGCTCTTCCGACAATCACGCTCATTGCGTAATCGATGTACGACTTCCGCATCTCGATCTCGATGGACCGGCTTATGATGTTCTGTCCGGGTTGTTCGGTATTTTCTTCTCCTTCGGCCATTCAGAACACCTCAGACATCCAGATTCTCCACTTCAGCAGCGTGCTGCTGTATGAAGAGCCTTCTGGGTTCGACCGCATCCCCCATAAGTGTCGTGAATAGCATTTCGGCTTCCACGGCATCGTTGACGGTCACCTGTTTCAGTACCCTTGTCGCGGGATTCATCGTCGTAAGCCAGAGCTGCTCCGGATTCATCTCGCCCAGTCCCTTGTATCGCTGTATGGATGCGCCGGTCATCTCTTTCGATTTCTGCTCCATCTCTCTGTCTGAATACACGTATACCTCGGTGTTTCCCTTCTTCAGCCTGTAGAGCGGAGGCTGCGCTATGTAGATGTATCCGGCTTCAATCAGCGG
The DNA here is from genome assembly GCA_021796895.1 of Thermoplasmata archaeon. Lineage (GTDB taxonomy): Archaea > Thermoplasmatota > Thermoplasmata > Sysuiplasmatales > Sysuiplasmataceae > Sysuiplasma. Next base: position 17,354 of record JAKABN010000011.1, read on the forward strand.
CGTCATGTGCCTGTAAAAGAAGGTGAGAAGCAATGTCCTTATGTGCGAACCGTCCACATCCGCATCTGTCATGAGAATTATCTTGTGATATCGCGTCCTGGTCGCGTCGAATTCATCGCTTATGCCTGCTCCTATCGCGGTGATGAGAGTTCTCACCGCCTGGTTCTTGAGCATCTTGTCCAGTCTCGATTTTTCAACATTCAGTATTTTTCCCCACAGCGGAAGAATAGCCTGTGTAGTCCTGTCCCGTCCCTGTTTGGCGCTTCCACCTGCCGAATCGCCCTCTACGACGAAAATCTCGCATTTGGCCGGATCCTTCTCGCTGCAGTCTGCGAGCTTTCCCGGCAGGTTCGCGCCCTCCAGCAGTCCCTTTCTGCGCGTAAGCTCTCTCGCCTTCCTTGCTGCTTCCCGGGCCTGTGAAGCGAGAACCGCCTTCCCGATTATGGCCGAGGCAGTCTTCGGATTCTCTTCAAGGCAGATGCTCAATTTCTCGTACAGCGCCGATTCGACAATCCCCCTGATCTCGCTGTTGCCCAGCTTGGTTTTTGTCTGCCCCTCAAACTGCGGTTCCGGTACCCTGAGGCTGATGATTGCCGTGAGTCCCTCGCGCACATCTTCCCCGGCCAGCGGCTCGTCTCCCTCCTTGAGCATGCCTGACTTCCTGGCATAATCGTTTATCGTTCTCGTGAGTCCGCCTCTGAAACCTACCAGATGAGTGCCTCCCTCAGCGGTGCTTATGTTGTTGACAAAGGTGTGAATGCTCTCGTTGTAGGAATCTGTGTACTGCATGGCAGTCTCCATCTGCACGCCGTCCGAAACAGCAGAGATGTACACGGGCTCCGGATGCAGCGGAGTCTTTACTGCATTGAGGTATTTCACGAAGTCGACTATGCCTCCGTCATAATGGAATGAATTTGTCTTCGAGCTGCGTTCATCCCTGAAATCTATCTTGAGTCCCCTGTTCAGGTAGGCGAGCTCCCGCAGCAACGTCTCTATGGCATCGTAGTCGAAGCTGAACTCGGTAAAGATGGTCTGATCGGGTTTGAAGCGTATCATAGTTCCGGTCTCCAGCTCACCGTTATCGCCGAAAACGCCGGATGAGGGCTCTCTTGTTATCATGGGCCCCGTCATTCTGCCCTGCTCGAAGTGCAGATAATGCTCCTTCCCGTCGCGCCAGACAATGGCATCCAGCCATTCGGACAGGGCATTCACGACAGACAGTCCGACACCGTGCAGTCCACCGGAAACCTGATAACTCTTCTTGTCGAACTTCCCGCCCGCGTGAAGCGTCGACATGACTATTTCCATGGCAGGTCTGCCGTGCTTCGGATGTATGTCCGTCGGTATTCCTCTTCCGTCATCGCGCACGGATGCCGATCCGTCGCCGTAGATAGTCACTTCTATGTTCTTGCAGACGCCGGCCATCGCCTCGTCGATGCTGTTGTCGAGTATTTCGTAGACAAGGTGATGCAGACCCCTGTGGTCTGTGCTTCCTATGTACATGCTGGGTCTCTTCCGCACTGCCTGGAGACCTTCCAGGACCTGAATGCTGTCGGCGTTGTAACTGTTATCTTCCAATGTGATCACGTCTCGTTGTCAGGTGCTGATTCTCTTCCCATCCCGGTTTGTAAAAACCGTCTGGACACTTGCAATTTTGCATTATGGTTTGTCCGTATAAATAACCTCTTTTTTGGTGAGTTATTTCGACGTGATTTCGATTCTCGTAATATATAAAGAACTGAAACAGCGGAAGCACAAAGCAGCACCTCACTGCGTGCAATAATATGGAATGGTGCACTTCACTGCATTCCTGGTAACATATCCGGATATTTTTCGCCTATCTCGCGCAGATAGCACGACGGATCCTTTCCCCATAAATTACCAGTTAGCGCCAGCGCCCTTCCTCTGAGATTTCCGTTGCACGCATCTAGATACCGGCAGTCTCTGCACTCGAGCAGCTTCTTCCTGTCCCTGAGTTTCGACACCAGAGCATCAGGCTCCTCCCATATCCTGCGCAGTTCCTCAATCCTGCCTATCGGTGCATGTGTGAACTGATCCGGGTATACCGTTCCATCGGGGCTTATGTCTGCAATTCTCTCCCCGGATCTGTTGCCGCCGTTCTTCCTGAGAAGGTCCAGCACCCTCTTCTCTCCTGTCATGGCATATATGTGCAGGCCGTCAACAGCGTTGTCAGCTGTCAGTATGTCAGAATCCTCTTCCGTTAGTCTGAAGATTTTTTCCGTAACCTCCAGCCGCGTCCTGTTGTCAATGTCCATCTCAGCTCCGCCTCTCCCGGCGTAGGCAAGATGATAGAAGCATATTCTTCCTATTCCAAACGACATGGCGAGCTCAAATATGTTTCCGATGTAGGGCGCATTCAGCCGTGTTATGCTGAATCTGAGTCCGACCTTTATGCCAGCCTCCATTGCATTTGCGATGCCTTTCAGGGATGCCTCATACGCTCCGTCGACTCCCCTGAACTCGTCGTGCACGGTTCGCGGGCCGTCTATGCTTATGCCGGCATAGTCCACAAGGCCGGCAAGCCGTCGCGCCATCTGTTCCGTGATGGCAGTGCCGTTCGTCGAAAGACCGATCTTCATTCCTGCGTCATTCATCAGTCTTATGAGTTCCACGGCGTCCTTCCTGACCAGCGGTTCGCCTCCGGAAACCAGGACATTGCTCACGCCCATGTCAGCAGCGGTCTCAATGGCTTTTTTCCATACTTCAAACGACATATCGGTGAATCTTCCTCCTCCGGATGAGGAATAGCAGTGTGCACAGCGCAGGTTGCAGTTTCTGGTTATGTTCATCACCAGGACCGCTGGAAAACGATCATCTCTTCCGCTGTACCTGATGCGGTCTCCGCTGTGGGCTGTATTGTGCAGCAGTTTTGTAACACTGATCATTTCAGGCACTCATCCTCTGAACGTTATAGTCGCACAACGGGTCTTCCGCCATCAGGTCACCAGTGTATGCATATGCTCTGGCCCTGCATCCGCCGCATACCGTCCGGAAATTGCAAATGCCGCATTTGCCGCCAAGCAGCGAGCTGTCTCTCAGTCCGGCAAACAGTCCGCCTCCGTAGATATCCGCGAAACTGTTCTTCCTGATGCTGCCGGCCCGCATTGGAAGAAAACCGCACGGATACACCGTTCCGTCGTAGGAAATGAAGGAATAGCCGTTGCCCGCCATGCACCCGCGTGCTCCGTTCACGCTCTTCCTGCCCTTCTCATCGGGTTTCTGTGGCTTTACGCCGGCGTCGCTCATTACACGTATGAGGTAAGGTGCGCACGTCATGCGAACCTGCAGCCCTTCCGCCCGCCAGGCCACTGCCGCCTTCATAGCCGCGTTTGCCTGCTCCTGCGTAAGAGCCATGGCGGCGGTTGCCCTTCCAGTGGGAACAATCATGAACAGATCCCAGAAGCCGGGTCCCAATGGAAGAACAGTCTCTTTTAATTCCGTCAGAAGATTGATGTTGTAACTGCTGAGTGTTGAATTTATCTGCACGGGGACACCCGCTTCATGGAGTGCATAAACAGCTGCCGATGCAATAGAAAACGCTCCGTCGACTCCCCTGAACTCGTCGTGCACGTGCTGTGGCCCGTCCACGCTTATGGACACAGCGGATGCGCCTGCACTCCTGATGCTCTCAGCGACGGCCCTGTCTATCCTGCTGCCGCTTGGTGAGAGCGCAGTTCTCAATCTGGATGCTGAGTATTCAATCAGTTTAAAGATGTCGTTGCGTTTGAGCGCATCCCCTCCACTGATCACGAAGAGTTTCACGTCGTTTTCCGCCAGTTGATCAATCAGTCCCATTGCCTCTTCGGTGGAGAGCTCGCCGGGAAGGCGATGAGGTATGGCATCCGCCCTGCAGTGTCTGCATGCGAAGTCGCATGCCTTTGTGCTTTCCCAGACTACAACATGAGGTGACAGTATCATGGCAGGATGCCTCACATCGCATGTTCCTCTGACATCATGCTTCTCAGAGGGCCGCTGAACTTAATATCATACCCTGATATGTTAGTCATCTGCCGGCGGCTGGTTCTCCCTGTCTCACGTCCGTTCCACAGTGACGCCGCCGCTCTTCCTGATGTAGTAGGTTCCTACGCGCACTTCCTTAAAACCAAGGGAAGAATAGAGAGTAAGCGCGGGCCTGTTGTCTTCCGAAACCCAGAGTGTCATGCTCTTCTTCTTTGCAGTTCCGGCATCCCTCATCGCATTCGTCAAAAGATATTTTCCAAGTCCCCTGTTTCTGTGTTCGGGCAGGACCGCTATATCTGCAAGAAAAGCGCTGTCGCCGATGTCTGTGACAGCTATCATGGCAACCGGGGTGCCATCCTTTAAAAGGCATCTCGATGCGTTAGTTATCACAGGTCCGTATTCGCCGGAGAGCAGAGAACGGAACATTTTCCTGTTGTCCTCAGCACTGTTTGCAAACATACCCTCATCCACAGTTCCGGCGTAGCTGTCCCAGTCCAGTTTTGAAAGTATCTCCTCGCTCTGTTCTGTAATTGAAGCTGTGGCGAAATTTCCTTCGGGCATCACCGATTCCGGTACGCTTGAAAGGTCTGCGGCCATCTCGAGTCTGCTCTTTCTGACAAAACCGAATTCCGATGATGCCATTTCCATCATCTCCTCGATGATGTTGGGATGTATGCCGCTGATCCTGAGCCACATGCTCTGCGGCATCTTTTTGACATATTCTCCAACGAGCAGATTTAGTGTCTCCACCGTCGGCGGCGTGTCGCCCCATGAAACGAAAGCGGAGCCTCTTCCTTCGTGCTGGCTGAACTGGATTATGCCGAGAATTCTGTCATCCTCCACCACAGCCAAACAGAACTCCTCTCTCTTCCTTACGGATTCGAGTCTTTCGTCTGCCCAGTTCGGAGGCAGCGCTTCTCCAAACTCCTTTACTCCATTGCCGAAACCGACGATGAATGGTTTGATATCCAACTGGTCGGGGACAGCCTCCAGGACGCTGATCATGGCGGTTGGATAACTGTCCCAAATAAAAAACTATTAGTGTCGGCGACAGGCATTCCGCTACCGGGAAACTGATGAAAACCATGTCGCTTGCCGCCAATCTGCCCGGCAGATGGCTGGAAATTACCGACGTGCCTGTCATAGAACCTGGCCGGGGAGAGGTGCTGGTAAGAGTGGCTGTATGTGGTGTCTGCAGAACGGATCTGCACATCGTGGAAGGTGACATCGGCGCCACTCCCTCCGGACTTGTGCCGGGTCACGAGGCGGTCGGAACAGTAATCAGGACGGGTGAAGGGGTCAATTTGCTGCGCACTGGTGACAGGGTCGGCGTTCCCTGGCTGCACAGCACTTGCGGTCTGTGCGAATTCTGCACCACCGGCAGGGAAAATCTGTGCCGTTTGAAGACATTCACCGGCTATACTGTTAATGGAGGATACGCGGAATATCTGCTCGCTAGGGAAGATTTCACTGTACCCATCGCACCCGGTTTGAGCTTCAGGCATGCGGCTCCGCTGCTATGCTCGGGCATTATAGGATACAGAGCACTCAAGCTTGTAAGGCCGGCGCCCGGTGGAACACTGGGCATATTCGGTTTCGGGAGCTCCGCACACATAACGCTGCAGATAGCATCTGCTCTGGGATATGACGTCCGTGTCGTTTCCAGGCATGCACAGCACCTGAAGCTTGCAATGCAGCTCGGCGCAACACAGGCCATTCAAGCCACTGAGAGTAATGAAGATGCATTTTTGACACGCGGAAAAATGGATGCGGCAATAGTCTTCGCCCCTTCGGGCAGCGTCGTCAGGCTGGCGCTGGAATCTGTGAAGGCTGGTGGAAGCGTGGCCGTACCGGCCATACATATGAATGCAATCTCCATCACAGATTATGAGAAACATCTGTTCCATGAGAAGAGACTCTTCAGCGTGGAGGCCAATACAAGAGCAGACGCTCACGAGTTCATGAGGCTCGCGGCAAGAACACGCGTCAGGAGCGTTATAAAGGAATTCAGGCTCGAGGATGCAAATGCTGCACTCTCGGAGCTGAAAGCAGGGGAGATAAACGGCAGCGCTGTACTGCTCATCACTTGACTATCATAACTGAAACGGGGGAGTCCGCCGCAACTCTCTGTGATACCGAACCGAAGAATATGCCTCTCCTGAATCCCCTGCCCCTGTTGCCAAGGACAATGAGATCTGGTTTAACGGCATCGGCTGTCTGTATTATCGCTCTGACGGGATCGGCTTCCTTCACTATGCCTTCTACACTCAGAATGCCGTTTGCCTTTGCATGCGCAACGGCGTGACTCACGAGCCGCCTTGCCGCCTTGACTTCCTCCTCCTGTTTCTCTATAACCATTATTCCCGTCTGTGGTGCATCACCGCTGACACGGAGGAGAACGGGATTTACCACATTTATGATGTAGAGTTTGCCTTCCCTGTTGTTTGCAAGAAGCCTGAAGGAAAACTCAAGTGCCTTCACCGACTTCTTTGAGGAGTCTATGGCAACAAGCACTGATCTTATCTTCAGCGGATTTGGCACGACTGCTTTTTCCATATCCGCTTACTGTATTTCCATCGACATAAAAAAAGGTATTGTGGATATGAGCGATTCTCCGGCTGTATTCAGCACATACTCCATGTGCTTCCATGTGCTGCTCTTTCTTACCACGAACGCCACTCTTTGCTGTACTGTGCAAACTGATTATCCGGCCAGAGCACAGTTCGGCAGCCACTGGAGGGAGTCGAACCCCCGACCTACGGTTTACGAAACCGTCGCTCTGGCCAGCTGAGCTACAGTGGCATTGCGTTTCTGCTAAACGATTTTGGTATTTCTAAATTAGGTCCGTTGT
>JAKABN010000146.1 GCA_021796895.1 Thermoplasmata archaeon
GCAAGTTTGTTGAGAATGCCCGAATCAGACACCGAAACTATGCCCATCCCTGTCGGAAGGGCATATCACATTTCCGAAATTTAACGTTTTCCATAGAACTTATGCGGAGAGCTATAAATACACCAAGTCTGGGCGCGACAGGGTCGAGAGTAGGATGATGGTGTACGCATTTCTTCTTGTGTTTTCATACAGGATTGCATCCACACCGCACTGGAAGATGTCATTGGTGCCGGAAGGCGATTGATGATATGATCAGGAAACTGTCTATCGTGGATAACGAGGAGATATCGATGGGCAGGGATAACAAGTAGTTTTATCTCAATCTCAGGCCGGACTCAAAGGAAGCGGTGAAAAAACTCGGCTATCCAAAGATGTATAAGGAGAACATCGTGAGTGGGGAAGCGTAATGGTCAATTGCTTTCGCTATTCAGATATATAGGCTGCGAAATTTCGAAATTTTCGATTAGTGTGTGTTGGCAAGATAATCCTGCACGATCTTTGTGAAACTTTCCTCCATTTTGCTGTTACTAAAAATCTCAACAGTTTTTAAGCCACATTCAATCATACGATTCCGTTCGTGATCGTGCGACAATAGAAAAATAACTTTCTCGAACAAGCATTTCGCGTTCTTAACAGGGCAAATCAGCCCATTGACTCCATTTTCAATATATTCGTTAACTCCGCCATTATCGGTTGATACTACTGCTGAGCCGCACGCCATTGCTTCAAGCGCTACCAGCGACATACCTTCAACCAAGGAGGGTAAAACAAACACTTTTGCCCTATTATAAAGATTCCGCAGTTGCTTTCTAGTTGGATAACGGTAATATTCTAGTCTGTCTGCAATTTTTCCGGGAATCTCTCGTGCTGGCAAGTCGCCAAAGGCGATTATTTTTATTGTGCTATCAAAAGAGAGCAACTTTTCAACACATTCAATAGCATAAATTAAACCCTTAGACTCATTTCGTCTAAATGGAATAAGAACACTTTTCTCTCTACCTTCCAATGGAGTGATCATTTGATAGAACTTTGTATCGATTCCAACATTGAAAAAGAGCGGGCTATCGTTCTTAAACATTTCCAATACTTTTCTATTTGTTACAACTTTGTTAAAGTCGAATTCATAAGTCTCATTTGCATATGTTGATAAGTTTACTGAGAACGACGGATCTCCTTCCCAGTGCTGAATCAAATAAAAAGGAACTGATGGCACAATATCAGTGAACTGCCTGACAAAATATGCGGTCGACCAATAAGTTGCAAAAATTATTCTTGTTCCTAAATTTACTTCGCCAGCTTTCCTTGCTATGAAAGTATCGATGCCATTCAGAATATCATAATCATAATCTTGTTTCCACAGCAGACTGCTTATCAGATTTAAATGGTGGACCAGTAGACCGATTCTCTGCCCTTTGAATATCTTTGCAAAAAGTTCCATATAAATGGGCAGCCTACCCAAATTTTCATCCATATTAATCAATGGTCGTGGACAGAATATGATGGATGTTTTGATCCCACTTTTGTTTAATGCATGCGCCAAGCGGAAAACTACGTCGACGCCTCCCGCTGGAGGAGGGATGAGTGCTCCTCCTGGCAATACAAATGTCACGTCGTAATTCTTCATACGTATTAGATTGAGTAACTACTCTTTGGTTAAGACGCTTTTCTTGAGTGATGACACATACCGCACTATGCCTAACTGACTATTGACAGCTCTCATTATTTGCATCTTTGGGGTTGCACATAAAGCGTGATCCCTGTGTGTTTGTAAATTGATTTTTATTATGAGCGTCTCATCACTGTTTAAGAAGAGGTCGGAAGCTCAAAACGGGCGGGTGGGATGCTTGAAGAGAGATGGTGCAAACAAAGTAGGTAAGTAAGCGTCATGCCTGCAATTCAGACGAGTTGTAAAAGGAGCCGTGGCAACTACAACGAACGGCAATGGAAGGAAATTGTGCTCACTTGCGCCGTCCTGCGAGGTTGTGTAGAAAGGACAAGATTACGTGACTGGGAGAGTAGGAACGGTAGATCCAGAGTTGCAAGAAGGGGCATTGAGTTGTGCCTGTTGTTGAAGACATACCTCAATGTAAGCTACAGGAGATTCACCGGCGTCCTGAAAGTATTCAGCCCATAGATCGATCTGAAGCGCATACCGCACACTAAGCACTCTTTCGTCCAAAAAGTAATCTATCGCTCGGCGGTCCATGCTGACGATACATTACATTTTCAATGAAAACATGCTTAATACACTTGCGGCACACAGTAGGAAGCCTGTCAGCAGGAGTAATGATATCCTTGCAAGGGAGATTCGCCACATTGTGAGATCGCTTGCAAAGAGTGCCAGAACATGACTTTATGTGCAAACACGAAAATCTTTTGGATTCATGGCGGTGATGAACCAGTTGATCATGGTGATGAAGTCAAAGACGGGAATGCCGAATGTCTTTCTCAACAACTGTGAATAAGGTGGAAGATTGGTGCATTCCAGCAGAAACGCGCCAAGCTGTGTATCGGCAGACACCAGCTCATTTGCCGTTTTGAGCACTTCGCTGCCCAGCTTCTTTTTGTCAAGTGTTGCGGAGTTGCCGAGTATTGCTCTCCTGAACTCGGCCTTATCCTCCATGCCCTCGATCAGAAAACGACTCCTTTCAGACGCGCCCGCGATCTTCAGATGATCCCACATCAGTGACTGGCTGTCTGCTGTAATTATTCCGATTTTTCGGGATCGCGGAAGTGAGTTTTCAATCAACGGTATCTGAAGAAGACTCGATGTGAGCACGGGAATGCTAACGTGCTTCTCTATCTCCTTCTGAAATGCTATCATGAAGCCGCACGTGGTGGTTACTGCGGAAGCACCGGCTTCTTCAATTTCTCTTGCGGCATCGATGAAATCGGATGTGAACTCTTTGGGCCTGCTCGCAGATACGACATTTCTGACGCCGGCGCCAGCGATCCTCTTTATCATGGTATTGCAACTGTATGACTTCGGGTTGCCGGCATCCCGCTTCAACCGGGGGAATCGCGTGTCCAGCATTATTATGCCCATTAACGGCCCCAATGCCTTTCCTGTCACGGGACAACCATACAGAAAGGATGCAATAATCGTTGCCATTGGTGTTGTAATTCGAACCGTGAGTGCGATAATGTTCAACGGATTGCAGCAACTGGCGTTAAAATCACGATGCGGCAAGATAACCGAGACAAAAAATTGCAAAGCTTAAAAGTAAGCATTCGAGATATTTGCCCATGAACGGCGGGAAATTGTTTCTGCGAAGCATGGAGGAAGCCGGAGTCAAGGTTGTGTTTGGCGTTCCCGGTGAAACATCCCTTCCAGTGTACCACGAATTGACAGACAGTTCAATGTCCCTCAGGCACGTGCTGATGAGGGATGAACGGAACAGTGCTTACGCTGCATGTGGTTATGCAAAAGCGAGCGGCGGTATAGGAGTCGTCGAATCACCAAGCGGGGGCGGTGCGCTATATGTGGTGCCGGGACTGTCGGAGGCATACAACAGTTCCATACCGCTGCTCTCGGTGACGACAGATCTGCCTGCAGATCAGTATGAGACAGGATCGCTGACAGAACTGAATCAAAGAGGCCTGATTTCGTCGGTTGTAAAACACCTCGATTATGTGACCAGGACTGAGCACATACCAGCGAGCGTTCAGAGAGCGATGACCATCGCGTCGTCAGGAAGGCCGGGACCGTCGCACCTCATACTGCCTGTCAACATACTGGAGCATGAAGTTTCCGGCACCGATGAGCTTCTCGCAACAGCACATCATGTTGCCTTCCCTTATACGGAGCCGAGAGCCGATGCCGGGAAAATAAACGAAGCCATCGGTATGATAATTTCGGCAGAGAGGCCGTTTATTGTTGCCGGCGGCGGCGTACATCTCTCTGGCGCATACGACAGTCTCAAAGAGCTTGCCGAATTGATTATCGCACCAGTGGGAACAACCCTGACCGGCAAGGGAACGTTTCCGGAGACCAATCCGCTTTCTGTGGGCGTCATAGGCGAAAATAGTTCCAGGAAACTGGCCAACTCACTGTTCAGGGATGCGGATCTGGTGATTTTCGCCGGATGCAAACTCGGCAATGTGGCAACATTCGGGTGGACCCTGCCGGATCGAAAGGCGAAGATCATCCACATCGACGTGTCGGCGGAATGGATAGGAAGAAATTTCCCGCTGAACGAAAAAGTGCTTCTGCTCGGGGACGCCAATTCCACGCTCAAGGCAATGGTAGAAAGACTCAGGGCGGCGCTCCCTACGGCCGCATCAAGATCGGTTCATTCCGATCGGGTGGAAACCATTCGTAGAGAGACGAAGGACTGGTGGCAGTCTCAGGAAGACGTGGTGAAAGTGGAAGGAGCAGTGAGACCGCAGGTGCTGTTCAAAATCATCAGACAGCTGTTCAAATCCAAGGATGTAATAATTTCAGCAGATCCCGGAACATCGACGCCGGCAAGCGCATCGCTCTTTCCTATAGACCCGGCCGGCAGGAGGTACATGATATTGAGATCGCACGGTGCGCTCGGCAACGGATTGGGTATGTCGATTGGTGCCAAGATTGCCAGACCTGACAAGAAGGTGCTCTTCTTCACCGGAGACGGCAGCCTTGGCATGTCGGCAGGGGAGATTGAGACGACCGTCAGGGCCAGGGCGCCGCTCATTATGTTTCTGTTCCAGAATTCCTCATTCAGCTGGATAAAGGCGCACATGAGATTCCTCTACGACAGCATGAAATTCGCCTCCCTGGATTTCGGC
>JAKABN010000147.1 GCA_021796895.1 Thermoplasmata archaeon
GTTGCCCTTTCGAACAGGAATGTCTTGCCTTCCGGATCCGTGTATCGGATGGTTGCATGCGGGTTGACAACTGCCGTGCTCTTGAGATATTCAAGGACCGACTGCTTCCCGGTAACATATCTGCCGACCATGGCGAAATCGAGCCTGGTGCCATGTTCAACACGCACACCGCTCTCCTCCCACATTACATGATCTTCCTTGAGAACCACCGGTTTGTTCTTCTTAGTGTCAATAGTGAGAAATATATCGTTTGCAACATCGGATTCTGCAACCTTGGACAGTATATGAGTGGCCTGCCCTGTCGTAATCTGCGAGTACATCACTACGGCAGATATGCCTATTCCCTGCTGACCCCTTGACTGCCTTATGGCATGAAATCTGGATCCGTAAAGAAGTCTGCCGAAAACATTCGGTATCTGGGTTCTTACGACGCCTGGGCCGTTATCCCTTATCGAAACTCTGTATTCGTTCTGGTTGATTCTGGAGATGGAAACGTCCAGTTCCGGCAGCATCATGGCCTCTTCGCACGCGTCGAGCGAGTTGTCCACAGCCTCCTTCACCGCGACAATAAGTGCCTTCACAGTAGAATCGAAGCCGAGAATCTGTCTGTTTCTTTCGAAAAACTCCGAGACAGAAATTTCTTTCTGCTTTCTGGCCATTTCCTCCGCTATTGTTGCCATCCCATCCAACCCGCTAACTTGTGACAGCCATTCCAGTCGTGCGCTGCCTGTATCCAAGTAGATTGAAACATGGTATTTATAGCACACTGAAGGCACACCGCAAAGACATTTCCAGCACAATGCAGCGAGACGCGGACTCAGTCGAATTTTTCACCGCAGCTGCTGCATTTCTCAGAGTTGGCATCTACTTCAGCGCCGCATGAGCTGCACTCCCACTTCTCCTTCTTGACCGTTTTCACCGTGCTTCCGGATGATTTTGATGCCTTTCCTGGTATCTGTCCCGCGGGTTTCGCTCTTCCCGCGAGCATTGCATCTCTCCTCTTGTTGTTCTTTCTCAGAAGAACAAAAACCAGAACCACTCCGTAGTAGAACGCACCGACAAACACGAACACAACAATTGCGCTCAGACCGATGTTATAAACCATCAGACTCAGGAATGTCTGAGTTTCGCTGGAAGTCGATACGACCGATGCCGACGTGCTGATCCAGCTTCCGGATACATTTGCACCGAAATGGTAGATGTAGACCTGATTCGGAGGGAGCGTGGAATTAAGCGTGTACTCGGTGAGAGTTTCTCCGCTGCCTGCGGTAACGTTTGACACGGGATTCAGGGAGGTGTTCAAATCAATGGTGGAAGTGGACGTGGAAAAAAGCACGACTACCACCTGGGGCGTCCCGGTGGCATTCGAAGGGTGATAGAATTCAGCCTGAAAGGAGAAATGTGTTCCGGAAACGCCTATCGATGGTTTCACGCTTCCGCTCTTGAAATAAGAACCAGGAGTGCTGACCGGACTCGCTTGCGTCACCGAAGCATTGCTGTACAGCGCAGAAGAAAAACTCGCATCGAATATAACCGAAATTACAACAAGGAAAAGGAGACCTGCGAGGAGAATATGCTTGAGCCTCTTGTTTCCCATATAGTAAGGGATGGCGAATGCAGCAACCGGCATTATCAGGTAAGTCAGAATGGATTCCGGAAGGAGAAAGAGAAGAGCCGTGGAAAGGAGGCCCACAAGCACATAGGCGATAGCTATTCCCTCTTTCTTTCCCTTCACCTTGCCTATCTGTGCTTCCAGCCGGGATCTGAGCGCAACAAATAAGCCTCCGGCACCCGTTCCCTTTCGACCCTGCATCTATATGTTTCCTGAGGGCTGAAATTGATTATCGATATAACTCTTTGCCGATGCCGGCATTGTTGCTGAAAGCACATTCGCAGCTTACTGCCTGCAAAATCAGCCGGTTTGGGCATTTCCGGAGCAAAGACACGCTAACCATTTTGAAGTCGATACATCTACACCCGGATCGCAGGGAAACTGACGGACAGTTGAAAAGATGCCTAACGTGGAGGAACAGATAAGGGAGACCGAAGAGGAAATCAAGAAGACTACTTACAACAAGAAGACTCAGCACCATATAGGTCTCCTCAAGGCCAAACTCGCAAGACTCAGGATGGAGGCGGAGAAGAGAAAATCAGCGGGAGGCGGCGGCGAAGGCTACTCCGTAAGGAAAAGCGGCAATGCGACAGTGGCGCTCGTGGGTTTTCCCAGCGTTGGCAAGTCGACTGTGCTGAATAAGATAACCAATGCGGAGAGCGAAGTAGCTGCGTATGCATTCACGACACTGACAGTAATACCGGGCCTCATGGAGTTTAAGGGGGCAAAGATACAGATACTGGATCTCCCGGGCCTTATCAAAGACGCCTCCAAGGGAAAGGGTCGCGGCAGGGAAGTGATATCTGTAGTCAGGACGGCAGATCTCGTTCTGCTCATGGTCGATGTTTTCGAGAATAACATATCAATATTGCTTAATGAGCTGCACGGCAGCGGAATCAGGATCAATACTGCGAAGCCGAACATTTCCATCAGCAGACGGAGCAGGGGTGGCGTCAACGTCAGTTTCACTGTTTCCAATCCCCGGCTTACAGAAAGGAACGTTAAGTCGATGCTTGCGGAATTTCAGATTTACAATGCCGATGTTGTAATCAGGGAAAACGCCGATGAGGACAGGCTCATAGATGCAATAACGGAAAACAGGGTCTACCTGCCGGCCTTCGCCTGCATCAACAAGCTGGATCTTGCATCGGCAGATGCTGTTGAGAAACTGAAGAAGAAGCTTGCGGATTTTGAGCCTGTTGCAATCTCTGCGGAGAAAGGAACAGGGCTGGATGAACTCAGAGACAGGATTTACGAAAAACTGAGATTTGTCAGAGTGTACATGAAGCCGCCCGGCAAGGAAGCAGACATGAAGGTTCCGCTTCTTGTCAAAGGCGGATGCACAGTAGGCGGTGTCTGCGATATGCTTCACAGGGATCTGAAGAAGAGATTCAGGTATGCACTCATATGGGGACCAAGCTCGAGATTTCCTGGCCAGACAGTAGGCGCCGAGCACGTCATGGAAGATGGCGACATAATCACCATTGTTGCCAGACGCTAGGCTCTCTGCCTCAGAAGACTGAGAGAGAAAGAACAGTCATTACAAGGGACACTATTGTAATCGGAAGACCGTAACTCGAAAATTCCTTAAGAGTGATGCGGACGCCGTGCCTGGCGGCTGCCCTGACAACAATCACGTTTGCCGCCGCACCGACGATTGTTGCGTTTCCGGCGAATGTCGAACTCAGTGCCAGCGCTATCCACAGCCCGGTGGACGGTGCATGCTGGACAACTGGAGCAAGGAGCAGGACTGCGGGAACATTGCTTGTCACGTTTGAAAGAATCGAGGAAAGAACCGTCATTCCTCCGACGGTATCGACCGTTCCTCCGGAAAGGCGCTGAAAGGACAGCACAATGGAACCCAGAAGACCAGAAGACTCCACACCGGAAATGAGAACAAACAGCCCGATAAAGAACATCAGGATGCCCCAGTCAACCTTCTGCAGAATGTCCTGATTTGAGCTGCCGGAAAGGAAAGGCACCGAGACAAAGGACGCGATGCCGCCGATAAGAGCGACGGCTGAGATTGGAAAATGAGTGATGTATGATGTATAGAAACCGGCAAAAACAGCCAAAACGAGGAATGTCATGAACGCCAGCGGTCCCTGCCTCACCTGAATATCGTTGCTGCCGGTAATCTGAAGCCGGCTGAACTCTTTGCGGAAGTGAATTCCACCAACGAAGAAAGCTATGATGATCGCTGCAGCCAGCGAAAGAAGCGTGGGAGCGAGTGCGAGAGCAGTATATGTGTGGAAAGGTACTCCTGATATGCTGGCGATATAAGCGTTCTGGGGGTTGCCCACTTCGGTTGCAGCACTGCCAATGTTGGAGCAGACAGCCTCCATTATGAGATATGGAACGGCGGATATGCCCATTCTCCTTGTCGTCAGTATTATGACTGGTGTGAATATCAGCACTACGGCATCATTCAGTATGAGGGCTGAAAGAAGCGCCGTCACAGCACATATGAGAATCAGCAGATACAGGGGATTTGGCGCCTTGACGACTTTTGCCGAAATCCACACGAAGAAGCCCACTGCTTCCATTGAGGATACTATCAGCATCATGCCGAGTATCAGCAGAATCGTGTTCCAGTTTATGTATGACAGAGCTGCCTCGGGACTCACAACGCCCGAGAGGAGCATCAGCGCGCCTCCCATCAGGGCCGCTGCAGGAAGATCTATGCGGTTTCTCCCGTTCCTGCTGAGAGAGATGAGCGTGTAGGTGAAAATCAGTATTACAAGCGCGATGAATTCCTGCGCCGCTGTCTGCATTTACATGATGCATTGATGACGTTCTAATTAATCTGAATCGTGCGGCGGTCAAACGGTGTGCTCCTCAAACAGCCTGATTACAATCCGATGGAGAGAGCTCTTGTAAACGGTTGCCAGAGCCGAATCGGTCAGGAGGGATAGCCCGTGACGGCTCACAGCCTGAAGTTTGCCTTTCCCACGGTCCTGAAATAATCCCTGCCCTGCTCACTGATAATGGTCTTTGCCAGTTTGCCGGCCGATTCACCGGCGCCGAAAGGAATCTGCACTCCCATTGCGTTGCCGATTGTATCCATCTCCTTCGCAAATCTGGCGGAAGCAACCACTGAGGCGGCAGCGACCGCTATTTCTCTTTCACC
>JAKABN010000148.1 GCA_021796895.1 Thermoplasmata archaeon
ACAGCATCACATGGTTCAGAAAATCAACACCGAAATGGATGTTTCAGATCCGGAACTGATGCATGTTCCCGTCTGGTTTGCCAGATTCAATCACAAGGGAAAGAAAATAATCGTGGTGCTTGACGCAAACTCCGGCGGCGTGATCAACAGCATCGGTCTCGACTGATCCGGACACGTGGCGCACACGGTCATTTCTTCCATGTTCCGCCTATTACCCAGACGGGTTCGTCGGGATTGAAGTACTCCTGACCCTCGACACGCAGCGATTCGAGCATCTTTTCGTTTACAGTGACGCCGAGGCCCGGTTTGTCGCTCACACGGAAATGACCATTTTCCACTGGGGTGGAATCGCCTATCAGCTCTCTCTTCCAGTCCGGGAAAAAATCATAGAAGGACTCCTGAATCAGGAAATTCGGTATGGATGCGTCCAGCTGTATGGTAACGGCGTTCTGTATGGGCCCGAACGCGTTGTGGAATGCCATCTCGATTCCGTAGCCTTCGGCAATAGCAGCCATTTTCCTGGCCTCCGTTACACCGCCTATGTTCGTAATGTCCGCCTGGAAGAAATCGAGCAGATGGCGCTGCGCAAGGGAGATGAAATGCTGCTTTGACAGCACTCTCTCCCCCAGCGCAACCCTGATGTCAGTGTGCATCCTGTATTTTTCCAGTCCCTCCATGTTTTCAGGATGCACCGGTTCCTCTGCAAAAAGGGGATTGAACGGTTCGAGCTCCTTTGCAATCCGTATGGCCGAATTGGGATTGAAGCGCCCGTGATGTTCAATCATGAGATCGACTTTGTCTCCCGCGGCATCCCTGACTGCCTCGAGTCGCGCCACGGCCATGCGTATGCCTTCTTCATCTATCCAGTCGAAATAAGGGCCGAATATGTCGAATTTCAGACCGGTGTATCCACGCTTTACCGTCCGCTTCGTGCTCTTCGCCCACTCTTCCGGCGTTACACAGTTGCTGTACCATCCGTTGGCGTAGGCACGCACACGGTCTCTGAATTTCCCGCCTGTGAGTTTGTGAAGTGGTGTCCCGAGACTCTTTCCGATTATGTCCCAGCATGCGATATCAAATGCGCTCAGCGCGGTGGTGCTTTCAAACGACTCGGGGAGATAGAAGTCGTTTCTATACCAGTCCCATCTGTTGCGTTCGACGTCGAACGGATCCTTGCCCCTGTAGAGCCTTCCGACCTCTTTCAGAGAAGCCAGCACTGGCTGAACGCGGAGGGTGGGAACAGCCTCGCCATAGCCGACGATGCCGTCGGATGTTGTGAGCTTGAGTAATATGGCAGATGATGCCCATGTCTGTCCCCTGGCAACTTCTTTTCCCAGCTGATAAATTTCAAATTCGGTTATGCGCATAGACCACAATAAACCGGGTACAATATAGCATTATGGAATGACCGGAATCAGATGATATTCAAAGATTCATTCAATTGCTCTCACTTTTCCTGTTTTGCGAAGTATGCATAAAATGTCTCTCAGTATTGCCTGTGCAGTACTGCTCCCTCCTGCGCCTGCGCCCGTGAGAGTCACGGGTCCTGCAAGTTCAGTATCATAGGTAAGCGCATTGAGAACACCCTGCACGTTGAGGACGTCGTCTCTGTCTATTTCCTCCGGTCTGACTATCGCGCGTTCGCAGAACGAGCCGACGAGCCTGACGACTTTGCCGCGTCTTGCGGCAGCGCTCACTTCAGCACCGGTGAGAGCGGATATGCCGGTGACGTCGACATCGCTCAGCGTGATGTGCCTGCCCATCACCCAGTTGGCAAGTATCACCAGCTTTGCAGCTGTGTCAAGGCCGTTGATGTCGCTGGACGGATCAGTCTCCGCATATCCCATCTCCATGGCTTCCGCCAGCGAGGATTTCATCGGTTTGCCTGTCTCCATGCTGTTCAGAACGAAATTGGTTGTGCCGTTGAGGACTCCCCTGATTGCCCTTATCCTCTGGGGATAAAGGCAATCCCTTCCGAAGTCGAGAAACGGCGTTCCGCCTCCCACTGTTGCGCCAAATCTGAGAAGTGTGCCATGATTCCGCGAGAGTTCAAGCAATTCTGCCATATGCATGGCCATCGCGCCCTTGCTGGCGGTCACGTAATGCTTATGCCCTCCGGCAGCGGCGCGTATGCAGGATACCGTCGGTTCGCCGTCAGAATAGTTTGTGGGCATGCAGTCGATCACCAGCTCAGCTTCACAGTTTCCGACGAGTTCAAGTGAAGTGCCTTCCCTGACATAGCCTTCCATCGAACGGAGCCTGTCGGAACGTTTCGCATTCAGCACTTCCGCAAAGGCAGGACGGTTATCCGGCAGCAAATAACCGCCGGAGTCCGCCGCTCCGGCAAGTTCCAGCAGTCCGGGCTCGAGCCTGCCCTCTTTCTCCTGATGATCCAGGAGTGAGAGCAGCGACATGCCAACTTCACCTAATCCAAGTAGAACAAATTTCAGCGGGTACACCCCTCTATTCAAATGGTTCCGATAAGTGCGGATATGTCTTCTATTGTGGAAACTGTTGATGTTGTAAACTCGATATCCACATCCAGATCCTTGAGACCGTTTCCAGTGGCAACACAGACGACAGTTTCTCCTTTCCTGATCAATCCTTTCGAGGTTGCCCTCAGGACGGCCGCTATTGTTGATGCGCTCGCAAGCTCGATCAGCATGCCCTCTTTGCCGGAGAGGAGTTTTCTTGCGCTCTTTATCTCGCGATCCGTAACAGATATTGCGGCTCCGCCGGATTCCCTGACGGCAGCAAGCGCCCTCTTCCAGTTTGCGGGCCTGCCGATTCTTATTGCCGTTGCGTCGGTCTCCGGATCATTGACAAACTTCACTGTTTCAAGCTGTCCGTCAAAAGCTTGTACGATCGGTGAGGCACCCTCCGCCTGCACTCCCATCATCTTTGGCAACGACGAAATAACACCCATCCGTCTGAATTCGTTGAATCCCTTCCAATAGGATGTTATGTTGCCGCCGTTTCCCACCGGAATTACAAGCCAGTCGGGAGCCGAGGAGAGCTGGTCGCATACCTCAAATGCGCCGGTCTTCTGTCCCTCAATCCGGAAAGGATTGATTGAATTCATTATAGCGACCCCTTCGAGTCCTGCCGCCTGCTTGACCAGTTCCAGGGCCCTGTCGAAATTCCCGTCGATCTCGGCTATCGTCGCTCCGTATGCCGCGCACTGCTTCAGCTTGGCTTTTGCAACCTTGCCCCTCGGTACGAGCACGATGGACTGGATGCGAGCCCTGGCACAGTAAGCGGCCATGGAAGAAGCTGTGTTGCCCGTGGAAGCGCAGATAGCCACCTTAACGCCGTATGCCTTTGCGGCAGTCAGCGCGACGCTCATACCACGATCCTTGAATGATCCTGTCGGATTCTTCCCTTCGTTCTTTATGAACAGTTCGTCAACACCAGCAACTTCGCCGATGCTCTCGGCGTAGTGAAGCGGCGTACCGCCCTCCGAAAGAGACACTATTCCACCTTCATCAATCTGGGGAAGCATCGCGGCATAGCGCCACATGGTGAAATCCTGCGGCGGCGGAAGAAGACTTCCCGTGCTGACATGTTTGTCAGCCATCCATTCGAAGAGGTCTCCGCACGAAGGGCATTTCAGCTCAGGCATGCCGTTCCATTCGAAAGCATCGGAGCAGCCGACGCATCTGAATTTCATCAAATCACCCGAGCCCATCAGCTGAACCATTTCGGGTTTTTAATGATTGGCAGCTCGAATTTCCTTTGCACCGGCACGCATTGCGGCCCCAGTGTGCGGCGAATTGAGCAGTCTGTATGCCCAATGTGTGCGCCTGATCTCCCGGCATAGCGTCTCCTTCGACCGCGCTTCTTACGTTCTGCGCATCAAAGACGTCGAAATGCGGCGGCAGCGAAAAATCGCTCGAGTTCAAATATTAATAACCAGTAAGCATTGAGAGGGGGGTGGGTGAGTCTCTTTGGCAAAACTGACTTGGCTGGGTCATTCGGCATTTCTGCTTGAAGGCAATAACAGAATATTGTTCGATCCCTTCCTTTCCGGCAATCCGGTAGCGAAGGTGAAACCGTCTGAGCTCAAAGTGGACATGGTCTGCGTTTCGCACGGCCATGGCGACCACGTGGGCGATTCTGTCGAGATAGCGAAGATGAACAAGGCGCCGATTGCCGCCGTTTTTGAGCTTGCAGTAAGATTCGACGGCAGGGGTGCAAAGACAGAACAGCTCAACATGGGCGGCTCTGTCAGGGTCCTGGACAGCGATGTAAGGATGGTGAACGCCATCCACTCGTCAGATGTGTTCGAAGGCGACAATCTCGTCACTGGCGGATCGCCCGGCGGATTCATCGTAGAGAGCGGCGTGACCGTTTACCATGCAGGCGATACGGGTTACTTCGGCGACATGAAATGGATAGGTGAATTCTACAAACCCAAGATCGCCCTGCTGCCGATAGGCGACAGATTCACTATGGGCATAAGGGAAGCGGCGTATGCCGCATCCGTCATAAGACCGGAAGTTGTCGTGCCCATGCACTATGGGACATTTCCTCTCATCAATCAGGAACCAGCAAAGTTTGAGGAAGAGGTGGGGAAGATGACAGACGGCAGAGTAAGGACAAAGATAATGAAAGTGGGCGAAACAATAGACGTCTGAACAAAAAGCGAGCGGCGTAACTGAATAGGTTAGATATCATGCAGCAGATGCGACCTCAGATGT
>JAKABN010000149.1 GCA_021796895.1 Thermoplasmata archaeon
TCTGATGGAGAATCCGGATAATACCTTACAGGCACATCATTGAGCTTTGCCATCCTCATATGAGAAGAAGTGAAATAATTATTGTACTCGGCATCATAAATAAAACAAATCAACATGTTTAAATAACTCTTTTTAACTCCACTGGCTTAACTGTGGGGAATGTGTATTTCTATGTTCAGCCTTGATATACAGTCAATCGGAAGATTCCAGCATAGTACAAACAGAAAAAGCATGCATCAATCGCGGACTATTGTCATAGTATCCGCATGTCTTGCACTCATAATGCTCACAAGCGCTCTCACTCTTGCTGTTGTCTCCGGCGGACAGAATGTACAAACTGTACAGTCAGCGCAGACTGGACAGAACGTATCATACCGTGCAGGCAGTGTCACCAGACGTTCATCAGGCTCTTACACAGGCACAGGCACCGGACAAGTCGCAGCCGGTATTGTTTCATCCAGCCTTTCCTCAGCATCATCTTCATCCTCGTCCTCGTCTTCCTCATTGCAGCCATCTTCCTATCCCGGCAGGATAATCAAGACACTCAACTACCAGAACCAGACACAAGACCTATACCCGCTTTCAGGCGCTTACGATCCGGCTGACAGCACAATATACTCGGGAGGTGTTAACACGAGTGGAGGACCGCCTCAACTGCTGGAGGCAAACGTATCGGCGGTAAGTCTTCCAAGTGCACACCCGGCCGTTGCCTATCCATGTAGTGCGGTCGCATTTGACACTTCAAACGGGCATCTTATTCTGGCTGAAAAGAACTCCTCGAATGGCGCCCTTTACCTGCAGCAGTTCAATCCGGCCACAGACTCAGTTACTGCTTCTTTGCCTGTATCGTCGGTAACGGGGCTCCCGGCAGGTGCACTGTACGATCCGGTTAACAGTCTAGTTTACGTGCTGAGCACAAGCGAGCCGACTGCTTCTTTCACACCCCCAAACCTGACAATATACAACCCTGCCACGAACCTGATTGATTCCAGCCCTCCAGTAATAACCTTTAATAATGGTTTCATCCCTCAGAGCATGACATTCAACGCCAATTACTCATTCCTGTTTATTGCCGGCTACTATACTCTTGCAAACAATTCTTCTGAAAGTGTAGTGCTGGCAATAAACACGACCTCCTACTCTAAACACCTTATAGTCATACCTGGCACGTTCGGCACTGATTCCGTGCTCGTTGGCGGAATTGTTTACGATCCCTTCGACGGCATGCTTTATTTCTCATATTCCCTCCCCAGCAGTACGAGCTACTTCCCTGAATACATCGCAGTGATAAACGCATCTACACAGACGTACGTTCTCAATTTTTCCATGCCCGATGTGTATGCACCTTTAGCAATCGGCTCCATCGGCAACATAGCAGGTTCGTTGACATACGACCCTAATAATCATGACATATATCTCACTCAAAACGGCCTGTCCTGGCAGCATTTCGTTTCCACTCCTTATGTTTATAATGATACCATAGCTGTCATCAACGGCACTTCGCCAACATCTGCCAATCCTGTTGCGCTTCTGCCAACTTCCTCATACCCGATTGGCGGCATGTTCATCCCGTCCCAGTCATCCGGCGATGGCGGCACCCTCTGGTTCCCTTCAGAAGCACATTTTGGTGCATCATTTAATGGCGCTTACACAGTCGCCGGTGTTCCGCCTGTAATCAGCAGCCTCAGTCTTTCACATGCGGTAATCGACGAAGGTTCCAGCGTGACCATCAGTTCATCGGTCTCGTTTGGCGTCGGTGCACTCACGTACTCATACACCGGTCTCCCTGCAGGCATCGTCTCCGGAAACCTCAGCTCGATAAGCGGCACGCCTTCCGTCAACGGCACATTCACCATCACACTGACTGTCACCGACGCAGCAGGCGAGAGTGTCAGTGCCTCAGTCCAACTGACAGTCAATGCTCCACCGACCGCAACGATGTCTTACGCTCCAGGAACAGTGGACACAGGCCAGCCTGTCCAGTTCACTGTCACGCCAGGCGGAGGAGAGCCACCATACACCGAGCACTGGGTCTTTGGCGACGGTTCCACCGGTACAGGTCTTTCGCCTGAACATGTCTACAGTGTGGCGGGAAGCTACAATGTGGCCGTGACAGTCACCGATGCATTTGGCAACAGTTACACTGCCGGAACCATACTCAACATCTATCTGCCGCCGTCCAACGTGACCATACTTGCAAGCCGTAACATCATCGATGCGGGCCTTGCAGTCAATCTGACGGCCGAGTCCCAGTTCGGAAGTTCTCCGCTGTCTTATGCATGGTCACTCGGAGACAGCAGCACGTCATCCTCCCCGTCCATCACTCATTCTTACAGCAAGCCTGGCACATATGTCGTTACGCTCACACTGAAGGATGCCGCGGGCAAGTCTGCGTCTGCTTCCTACACCATTCTTGTCCTCCCCGATCCGCACGCCGCAATCAACAGCGTCCCGACAGTCTCCTCGAACACATCGGCCACATTCAGCGCTACGGTGAGCGGCGGACTCGCACCATACTCGTATGCATGGAACTTCGGTGACGGCGCACGTTCAACTGATGCAACACCCTCACACGCCTATGCCTCGTCAGGAACCTACCAGGTCACACTGAATGTGACAGACTCTGAAGGTTACACCACAACCTCCTATCTCAACGTCACAGTAACACACAGCAGCACACTCAGCACCTCTCCAACCACAACGCCAAGGCAGAACTCCAGCATCGGTTACATGCTGCTGGGCGGCGGCCTGCTGGTGGTGGGTGTCGTAGTCGGTGCAGTTGTCGCAGCACTGCTCGTTTCACGGAGGAAGAGACCCCCGGCTGCCCCATGAGAACACACACAGCAACGGCAGCTTCGTGCTGCATCGGCGACAGGTTACCGGTGCAGTTGTGTTTGTTTAGCCGGAAGAGTGCCGAAACAGACTGCACGGTTCAGTGTGCACCACACTGCCCGCAGCCCTTGACTGGAGTTCCGGCTCGTTTCTCATCACGTGCTGTCTGAATCTGTTTTTCAGTCAACCGCCTGTGTGTCCCGGACATTGTGATGGCGGTTGACTGTCACCATGAATAGTAAATCGAATAAATCAACATGTTTAAATAACTCTTTTTAACTCCACTGGCTTAACTGTGGGGAATGTGTATTTCTATGTTCAGCCTTAATATACAGTCAATCGGAAGATTCCAGCATAGTACAAACAGAAAAAGACTGCATCAATCGCGGATCATTGTCATAGTATCCGCATGTCTGGCACTCATAATGCTCACAAGCGCTCTCACTCTTGCTGTTGTATCCGGCGGACAGAATGTACAAACTGTACAGTCAGCGCAGACTGGACAGAATGTGTCATACCGTGCAGGCAGTGTCACCAGACGTTTATCAGGCTCTGACACAGGCACAGGCACCAGGCAGGTCGCAGCCGGTATTATTTCATCCAGCCTTTCCTCAGCATCATCTTCATCTTCATCGCAGTCATCTTCCTATCCCGTCAGGATCATCAAGACACTCAACTACCAGAACCAGACAAAAGACCTATACCCGCTTTCAGGCGCTTACGATCCGGCTGACAGCACAATATACTCGGGAGGTGTTAACACGAGTGGAGGACCGCCTCAACTGTTGGGAGCAAACGTATCCGCAGTCAGTCTTCCCAGTTCAACCCCGGCCGTTGCCTATCCATGTAGTGCGGTCGCATTCGACCCCTCGAACGGGCATCTTATTCTGGCTGAACGGAATCCAGTGATCTCAGGCGGCCTTTACCTGCAGCAGTTCAATCCGGCCACGAACTCAGTTTCTGCTTCTTTGCCTGTATATTCGGTAAAGCAACCATACATCGCAGGTGCGCTGTATGACCCTGTAAACAGTCTGGTTTACGTGGTGAGCACCGCGCCTCTGAGTGGTCCTTTGGGTGCTCCTTACCCCGCCGCCAACCTGACAATATACAACCCTGCCACGAACCTGATTGATTCCAATCCCCCTGCAATTAATAGTAGTTTTTTCGCTGATAGCATGACCTTCAACGCCAATTACTCAGCCCTGTTTATTGCCGGGGTCATTGCTGTTGGCTCAGGCTCTTATGAAAATGCCGTGCTGGCAATAAACATGAGCAACTACGCCGAACACTTTATACTCGTGCCGGGCACTTTCGGCTATGAATCTGAGGCCGTTGGCGGAATTGTTTACGATCCCTTCGACGGCATGCTTTATTTCTCATATTCCTTCACCAGCAGTACGAGCTACTATCCGGAAGACATCGGTGTGATAAACGCATCTACACAGACGTACGTTCTCAACTTTTCCATGCCCGATGTGCTTTCCGCGTCTTCAGCCGTTTCCTTCGGCCCGAACATCGCAGGTTCGTTGACATACGACCCTGATAATCATGACATTTATCTCACTCAAAACGGCCTGTCCTGGCAGGAAACAATCCCACCTCCTTCTATTTATAATGAAACCATAGCTGTCATCAACGGCACTTCGCCAACATCTGCCAATCCTGTTGCGCTTCTGCCAACTTCCTCATACCCGATTGGCGGCATGTTCATCCCGTCCCAGTCATCCGGCGATGGCGGCTCCCTATGGTTCCCGTCATTAGTACCATCCAGTGTGGTTGGCCCCGGCGCTTACACAGTCGCCGGTGTTCCGCCTGTAATCAGCAGCCTCAGTCTTTCACATG
>JAKABN010000150.1 GCA_021796895.1 Thermoplasmata archaeon
CACCTCCGGTCTGAATACGCCTGAACCGCCCATTTCAATCCATCTGCCGTTATAGAAGGTGTCTATCTCCATTGACGGTTCAGTGTATGGAAAGTATCCGGGACGCATCCTTATCCGATCAAAACCCATCTTGCTGTAAAACTCGCGCAGCACCCCGCAAAGCATGTCAAAGGAAGCGCCCTTTTCCATCACCACGCCCTCAATCTGGTAAAATTCCGACAGATGCGTCGCATCCATGGCCTCGTGGCGGAATATCCTGCCGACGGTAAACGTCTTGACCGGCGGTTTTCTGTTTCTGGACAGGTGTCTTATGGTCGCAACGGTGGTGTGAGTCCGCAGCAGCGTCTTCTTTGCCTCCTTATCGTTCCATATATAACCCCAGCCTGTCGATCCGGTATTGCCACCATTCTGGTGCGCAGCCCTCACCTTCGCCCCCAGTTTGCGGTCGAACGAAAGCTCGGCCGGACTCGAAAGATAAAACGTATCCTGCATGTCCCTTGCCGGGTGATCCTGCGGAGTGAATAACACATCCATGTCCCAGAAGGTTGACTGGACGTAGTCGTCTTCAATCTCAGTAAAACCCATGCCGGCAAAAACTTCCGAAACCTGCCTGATCGTTCTTATCAGCGGATGTGAACGCGTGCCGGAAAGCACGGGCACCGGAGCCCTCAGGTCATACGGGCGCAGCCTGAAGTTCTTCCATTTTCCGCTCTTCAGCAGTTCGGGACCGATGAGCGACAGTTCTTCTTCAAATGTGAGTCCCTCCTCGATGGCCTGTTTGCCTCTTTCAAGCAATTTGACCTCCCTCACAATTCTGTCGTGCTCCTTTATGAAATCTCTGCGTGAAAGTAAATTCCTCAGGATGTCCCTGTTAGCATCATTTTCCTCAACATCTTCCTTTTGCATGCGTTTCAGCAGCAACTCGTCCTCGCCCTGTGTGCCGAGCGCCCTCCTGCCCTCCTCGGTCAGGTGCAACTCTTTCCGTTCATCCACGGTCGCCCAGTTTTTCCTCTTCAGCCATCCCACTGCGACGGACACATTCGCCGGCTCCTTCATCTTCTTTGCCAGTTCAGAAAGGCCGAGAGGTCCTTCCGAAAGTATTTCCAGTGTGCTTCTCTCCGGAAGAGGTTTGTCAGGACTCTTTGTTTCCTTCAGAGTATAGAAACGCATTACTTTTTCATCAATCTGGACATATCCTTTTGCCTTGAGCCAGTTAAGTGCATTCATCAGCTCCAGCGGATTCTTGAAATTCACCGTGGCGGAAATCTGGGCAAGAGTTCCCCTGCCCGACAGCTTAGAGAGTGAGGACAATATCTTCTTCTCGGAAAGGCTGAGTGCCTCCGCCCTGCTTCTGCCCGCTTCGTTCAAAGTCAAATCACCTTATCCGGATTGAATGCGTAATTCCCGACGGTTTCTTTCGCCTTCTCTCTTTTTATACGATGTTCCGACATGAACTTTATGACCTTTGACAGAAGATTCTGTTTGCAATCGCCGCACAGCAGAGCACCGCTTCTGCAATCTGTTTCAATCTTTTTCAGCTTGCCGTCGTCGGGCTCGAACATAAATTCAAAATGATGATAGACCGGGCAGATATCGGGGTTTGCGCCGAGTCTCCTCTGTTCTTCGACCGTTGCTCTTCCACCGGTGAAGGCATTCATGACTTTCTTCTTCACTGTCTTATCGTCGTCGGTCGTGTAGATTGCCGCGTTGCCGGTGCTCGACATTTTTCCTCCGGACAGGCCGGGCAGCATCTTGCCGTGAATGAGCGCCGGTTTGAAGTATCCGAGCATCGGTGCCACGTCCCTTGTCACCCTGAAATGAGGGTCCTGATCTATACCGCAAGGAATCAGGCATGGCACGTTTCTGCCCTCAAGGTCGGATTCGATGAAAGCCGGAACCGACTGGACAGATGTGAAAAATATGGACCCTATGTTGGTACTGTTGCTGAAGCCGAAAACAGCCCTGGCTGTGGAAAAGGTGATCTTCTTGGCAACCTTCAGTGCCGTGCGGTACAGATGGTTTATGTCCCTCGTATCCACTATTATCCGGGTCATGGCTGGATTGAAACCCAGAGCGATAAAGTCCAGCATGTTGTCCGCCGTTGCACTTGCTGTGTCTTCAAGAGAGAGTTTATCCTTGAACAGAAACTTCTCGTCATCGGTCATCTGGAAATACAGTTTAACCCCAAATGCTTCCTGAAGCTGTCGCGTGAATATCCACGGAATCATGTGACCCAGGTGTGTGCCGCTTGACGGTCCTCTTCCAGTATAGAGATAAAACGGATGGCCCTTGCCGTTGAGGCCCAGGAGCCAGTCAAGATCGCGGTGTGAATAGAACAGTCTCCTCCTCAGAAACAAATTCTCTTTACCACCCGGGATCTTACTGATTAAGTCAGGAGTAATGTATGACGTGCCGAATCTGACGACGAGTTTGTCATAGTCGACCTCGCCGCTTACTTCCCATGGCGTAACAACAAAATCACCGTTCATGTATGGACACTCGCGAAATAGTAAAGCTGAAAGACCTATTAAGCATAAATCTTGCCCTTCACCTGCGATGTTTGTGCGGCACGGCAAACAAAATAAGCGGTTCCGCAGCTACGGGAAACAAATGTCAGTGGATATCAGACTTAACACGAATGACAGATATTCAAGAATGAAGCTGGTGAAAGGGGTAGACATAGACGCAATCAGGAGAGCCAGCATTTGCGTCGTCGGTGCAGGTGCCCTGGGCAATGAGGTTATCAAGGATCTTGCACTGTATGCTCCTGCAAGATTAAGCATCGTGGACATGGATTGTGTGGATTATTCAAACCTTGGCAGATGCTTTCTGTTTGATGCCGCGGACGCCGAAACTAGTAACAGCAAAGCAGATGCGGCCTCAAGAAGCGCATGCCGCATTAACCCTGATTGCAGACCGGATGCACTTAACATCGATGCGACATCGCTCGATTCTGCGTTCTTTTCCGAATTCGACGTGGTAATGGGATGCGTGGACAGCATAAGGACAAGGCTGCATCTTAACTCAAACTGTTACTTCTCGGGAACACCGTACATAGATGGCGGAATAGACGGATTGTACGGCAGGGTGCAAACGGTGTTGCCACCGCACGGCCCCTGCTATGGCTGTGCAATTAACGGCACACATCTGTCGCGAGTCGATGCCGCCTTCTCCTGCACAGGAAGGGAGGCGAATATTCCCATCAGGCAGATCGCATCGGATCCGTCTATTTGCGGCATGGTAGGTTCGCTTCAGGTGCTTCAGGGACTGAGGGTGATTTCGGGCACATTGAGTGAGGGCATCCTCCTCTTCATAGACGGCGGCGTGCCGTCGATGATGCCGCTCGAACTGACTGTCGACACGAAGTGTGCCAATCATATTCTGTCCGTCGTGTGACGTCGCCTCCGTGTTGCAAGACAGACAGGAATCATTTTGCTCAGGTGTTTTTCAAAAGATTAATTAGACAAACACGTATCATCCAGCGCTCGCTACAGCCGGCCCTGGAGGAGGATGCAGGCATGAAGGCAATAAAACTCGAAGTGAGAAATTCGCAGACGGGAAACAGCGCGCTGATGGAAGTCGATTCGAAGACCAGGATGCAGGAAATACTGGACAGCGCCGTTGAATTCTGGTCGCTTTCCCGGGAGGCTTATCTTATGAAGACAGGCAAGCGCCTGCTCTCGGCCTCAAAAACTGTTTCCGATTGCGGTCTTAATGACGGTGATGCCATAGACCTCCTTCCGGATCCTGAAGGTGGATGATGCTTCCGCTCCAGTTGCTGCATACGAGAGTTCGCAGGGAACTGGATGCCTGCAAGAAGATACAAGGTGCTTCCATTGAGAGCAAAGTGGAATACGGAAGTGCTGTTTTCCCCATCTGTCTCGAAGTTTCCGTTGCCGGTGTTGCGGGCATGGCCATAGTTGACGGGGCCGTGATAGAGATCGACAGCCACAGGTTCATTGTAGAAATAGGCAGAGATTACCCGTATCAGAAACCCGCTGTTTTCTGGCAGACACCGATATACCATCCAAATATATGCCCTCCTGAAGAGGGCGGAATGGTTTGTACGAGATTACTCAATGAGTGGAGGGGGGAGAGAACGTTATATTCGCTCATAAACGCCATACTCTATCTGATAGAGCATCCAAACGGAAAGGAGCCGCTGGGATCCGAAGCGTGCATGGATGCCGCAAGATACATTCTGGAGCGATCCGGCAATGGGAGTGAGAATAGTCCGCAGCACTGACGGGAAAATCGGAAGTCACGGGATTCCCGAAAAGATAACATGGAGCAGTTGCGCCGACGCGATGTCGCCGGCGATATTCGTCAGCAGGAGAGCCATCACCGGGGCGAAGGAGCGTGCGTCCGAAGCATTCCTGCACCGGAAAGAGACAATGGGATTACTCATCGGTCATCCTTTTTACGACTGCGGAGGATTGAAGCTCGAAATTGCCGATTCGCTGCCTTTACCGGTAGATGCCGATGCGCACCATGTAGCAGTGGACAGACATGCAGATGAACTGGACTGG
>JAKABN010000151.1 GCA_021796895.1 Thermoplasmata archaeon
GGTGACAGACGGGAAGAAAGTTCTCGGCAATACACATTAAGCTGAACCAGGGACTCTGTCTGTAAAGATCGCACGAGTCCGCGATTTCGCTTGTGTCCTGATGTTAAACCTGGTTCAAATCAGATAGACGTTCTTTGGCGTTCAGGCATTGACGACCGGGGCCCTTGCATTCGTGCCTGGTCGTGGAGAAATCTGACACTTTGAATATGCACCAAGCGTGCATCCACTGGCTGTGCGGGAATATCAGATAAGACCTGTTATTTCACCTTCGTCAGTAAGACCAATTCTCTCTGCAGAGGGTCTCCTCGGGAGGCCTGGCATTGTCATCACTTCTCCAAGCATCGGGATGACAAAACGTGCCCCTGCTGAAACATTTATTGATCGTACGGTAATCTTGAAGTTTGTCGGTGCATTAAGCAACTTCTCGTCGTCGGAAAACGAGTACTGAGTCTTTGCAATGCAGACTGGATAATCGGAAGCTCCGATTCTGTTTATCATATCCATATCTGCCAGTGCTTTCTTATCGAAAACCACGCCTTCAGCTCCATAAACATTGGTTGCGATTTTCACAATTTTTTCCTCAATTGTGTCGGTCAATTCATAGGTGTAACGGGGAATCGGCTGGTTTCCGTCTGTCTTTGACAGTACGGCTCTTGCGAGATCTATGCCTCCTTCGCCTCCCTTTTCAAACATGTCCGCAACAGCATAATCGACATTGTTCTCTTCGAGTGCTCCCTTGAGAGCACGGAGCTCGTTTGCGGTATCTGATGCAAAACGATTGATTGCAACAACCGGTTCAAATCCGAATTGCCTGATATTGCCAACGTGTCTCAGCAGATTTGGCATTCCTCTTTCAACGGCAACGACATCTTCAACGGCAGGGTCCTTTGAACCGCCATGTCGTTTCAGTGCCCGAATTGTCGCAACTATGACAAAGGCACTCACCTGAATATCTCCTGCTCTTGAAACAATGTTGATGAATTTTTCTGCTCCCAGGTCTGAACTGAAACCAGTTTCCGTAACAACATAATCAGATAACATTAACCCCAGCCTGTCGGCAATCAAGCTGGAAGTACCATGAGCTATGTTTCCAAACGGACCAGTGTGGATGAATGCCGGAACGCCCTCTGCAGTCTGAACAAGATTCGGCTGCAATGCGTATTTTAACAGCGCAGCCATTGCGCCGTGAGCGTTCAGATCTCTTGCGAAAACAGGATTCCCTGATCTTGTGTACCCGGCAATGATGTTTGCCAGTCTCAGTTTCAGGTCAGCATAGCTTGTGGAAAGTCCTACTATAGCCATTACCTCAGAGGCCGGCGTTATGACAAATCTGTCTGATGCAATAACACCAACATCCCTTCCGCCGGCACCGACTATGACAGATCTCAGAGATCTGTCGTTCATATCAACAGTGCGGGGGAAAGCTATTCTCTTTGGATCAAGGCCGAGGTCATTTCCCTGGTGGATGTGATTATTTATCATCGCAGAAAGGAGATTGTGCGCTGCTGAAATAGCTGGAAAATCGGCGGTAAAAATGAGATTAATTCTATCCATAGGCTGTACAGTAGATTTCCCCCCTCCCGTAGCACCTCCCTTTACACCAAAACAGGGACCAAGTGAGGGTTCTCGGAGTGCAACAACAACCTTTTTCCCCAACTTTTGAATTGCCTGGGCGAGACCGATTGAGACTGTTGTCTTTCCCTCGCCCGAAGCCGTCGGTGTCATGGCGGTGACTATTATCAGCTTACCAACGTGTCCGTTATCAAACTTTTCCAGGGTGCCCAGATGAACCTTTGCTATGTGACGGCCGTATCTTTCGATATCTTCCTCCTCCAGGCCTATTCTCTTTGCAATTATGCCTATGTCCGCGAGATCTGAATTTTTCATCTTATCAGTCCTTTCTGATTCATCTTGACGGAATCGGTTTAGTGTTTACTACTGAATAACTCAGGTAGAAGGCACTATGATGCAGTTCCATTGGCTATGCGTCCTGTGCGGATGGATGTTGACACCGTTCATCACCGCGTTGTTTATGTGTTTGCCACTCTCATATCGTATACTGTCAAACCTTGTGTGACTACTGCGACTGACTCCGTTTGTGTGGCGCAAATCAGACAGGCAACAGTCCGATAGGTCTCCAATTGCATTCCCTGCCAGTTCGCGCATGAGAACAGGCAGTGCGCCGTAATACTACACTTACTCGTGCGTGAAGGATAAGTGGCAGATGGCGATGATTTAGGAAGAATTTTCAGGATAATGCCGAAAGCATGGCTCATACGCCGTAGGTTCATGATATCCTGGTAATGCTGCTCGTTGAACGTGGAAATCCATTTCATTGAACTGGTCGGCCGCACGATTCCGAAATCCCCTGTCCGCGACAAAGCAGTTTCAGCTCACAATGACCGTTCCCATCATCCAGCCTGGAGTTGCGGTAGACCCTCCCCATCCTGTTGGTCCCGAGCCACATGCTGCTTCGCACTGCCATTCATATGTTCCAGAATGATAAAAAATAAACGACGCCTGCACTACAGAAAGTGGTTCCACAGGTATGTTCAGTATTACCGGGTTTCCGAGTATGTTTCCGGCTATCACGGTGAATGTGTGGGAGATGTCATTAGCAGGCACCGAAGATGTTTGTATGCCGCCTGACACGTGTATTCCGTTTGGACTCAGGGTGGAGTTGACATTCTGAACGTTATACACCGCAATCGTGTTCCCAAGGGTGCCAATAACACTGTCATAGTTCCCTCCTGGATTGAGGGGGCTAGTGGTGTTCTCCAGATTTATTATCGTCAGAAGTATGAGGCGATTCGCGGGAAAGGTCAGATCCGCAGAGGAATAGAGATATCCGTGCTGCAAAACGAAATAAGCATCCTGATAACCTATGCTGGAATTGTACCAGTTTTTTTGCGTTATAAGAAGTGTAATATGAAAAGGAACACCTTCCACGTTCTGTTCAGGAGAGGCGCTGTAATACTTCGTCAGCAGGTATGGCGTGGCTGCAAGTGAAAGGCCGCTGATGAGGACGAGTACGACAACCACTGCCTGAATGCGGGCTGGTGATATCACGGACACACGCTCCTTTCATGACACAAATAAGATGCTGATTCCTTCACACATATCACTTTCGAAAGTACTCAGTCTATCAATATGCACTGACGACTTAACAACTATCTGTTCATATTGTAATTACGGTATGTATTATCATGAGCGGACGAGCGGGCAGTCACGTGCTTCCGATCCGTGTTACTGCCAGACAAAAATCCCATGGACGACACGGACATGTGCCGCAATGCGTGTGATTTATCAGCAGCATTGAATCGTTTGCGCTCGACACAAACTCCCTGAAGCAGAAAAAGATTCAATGAAGCAACGACACATAGACTAGAAGCTGGATGTATGTGATTACAGGCGTCACTGTGAAACCTGCAACAACCTGCATTGCCGTATGTGCCTTCAATGAGATGCGTGCCCAGGCAACAGGGATGACCAACAGCAGGAAAGGCAATGATGCCACACCGAGAGCATAAAACAGAATTACTGCAGGTCCGGCGATGCCTGTTGCATGTATGCTAATTTTCCATGTCAATGATATGAGCGTCATCACCGCTGTATTGACGAGATAACACAGCATGAACGCTGTCAACAGCACTGGAGCATGCATAATCAGGAGCAGAAGAGAGCCTGCAGAGTAACCGGCCATTGCCATGGCGAAGGGAAGAAGCCTGCTCTCCCTTTCCGGTACATCGATGCCGGAGGTGGCACCGCTCCGAGCCAACAGATACAGGGACATAAACGGTATCACTGCAGAAAACAGCAACGATACTGCGAAAGGCGTTAAACGGTGGCCATAACGTCCTGAGATGAAAAGAATTATGAATGCATATCCTGCAACGAAAGGAGCATTAAACACGAAGGATATTATTGTAGCAGGACGCTCGCATTGTGTTTGTTTATTCGTGCCGCTCCACACTCCGACAGGACATAAAAAGACTGTTATCACAATACAGGAATTGCGACATTTCAGGAGAGGGGCATTCTCGCATTGAAGAGAAATCAAAGCATTGTACCGAAACTATCCAATCACGATTGCTGCGAAAAGCATGCCGGAGCTGGAAACCGGTATGACGGAGGAGACAAACGCCGGAGAAAGAAAAAATTCGCGTCGCGGGCAGTTGCACAGCAGAGAATCGGGAAAAAGCAAGCAAACACCGTTATCCATGGCGAGATGGATGGGAAAGTTTCATGGGTTAGGCGGCTTCTGTCACACACTGCACCAATGAGCAACGGCATGGACGAAAAACTTGTGAAGAAAAGCGGTGGTTGTATGGTTCTAAAGATCAGAAATGCACTGGAAACTGAGCATGAAAGGGAGAAAAGCCACTGGGGAGAAGGTCTTATCGAAAAGGTCAGGGCGTTTGTATCTGAGGATTTTGAAACACCCATACAGTTCATTGATTACGTTATTGTCCCGCCCGGAGCCAGCGTAGGATATCACAGGCAC
>JAKABN010000152.1 GCA_021796895.1 Thermoplasmata archaeon
GATGGCCATGGTTCCTTCCGTGCTTTACCTGATGATCAGTCATCCCGATGCGCCGAAATACCTTTCCGGACTCAACATCAGGGTTGTGGTGGGCGGCGCAGCCCTTCCCAAGGGTCTTTTGGAGAAGGCGGCTCAGCTCGGCATACAGACGTTTTCCGGGTACGGTCTTTCTGAAACTGCCCCTGTCCTGACGCTCGCAACGTTCAACCAGGCTGTCCTGCAGATGACGGAGCAGGAAAGGAATGGGTACAGGCTCAAGACAGGGTATCCGGTCCCGTTCGTCCACCTCCGGATCACAGACAGCTCAGGGAAGGACGTGCCGCGGGACGGAAAGAGCATCGGCGAGATCGTCGTCCGCTCTCCGTGGCTCACGAAAGGGTATTACATGGATGAGGAGAAGACTGCCGAGCTGTGGAAGGACGACTGGATGCATACCGGCGATCTGGCGGTCATGGATGCACATGGTTATGTTCAGATTGTTGACAGGGAGAAGGATGCTGTTAAATCAGGCGGCGAATTCATCCCCTCCCTGCTTCTGGAGGATGCTATCAGCACCTGTCCCGGCGTTGCAGAAGTTGCTGTCATAGGCAGGAAGGACGACACGTGGGGCGAGCGCCCGATTGCTTTCGTCGTCGGCAAGGGCGACGTGACCTCCGCGGATATTGTGAAAAGCCTCTCCACTCTTGTGGAATCGGGAAGGATTGCAAAATTCTGGATACCGGATGAGTTCATATTCGTCAATTCTCTCGAAAAGACAAGCACCGGCAAGATCGACAAGAAAGCGCTCAAAGCAGGTCTGCACTGAAAGGCTGTCAGGGCGTCCATTCCCGCGCAATATTTTCATCGCCGCGCATATCTTCCGGACCACTGATAAACGCCGCTCTTTTATCTGTTACCCGCTATTAGCGGGCATGGCGCCGGGAAAAGAAAAGAGCGGATGCATCAGGATAATGGGTCACAGTCTCTTCTACTGATCCTTCGGCTCCGGCAATTCATCGGCCGGTGGCACTGTTGTGTGCCTGCACGGAGGAACGGGGGCAACTCACTATTACACGGGTATGGTCCGTGAAAATTCCTGGAAAAGCAGGGCCAATGCTCGTATGATGCCACTGGCACAGTGGTGAAAAACTACGTCTGCAGAATGTGCAGACAGGTCCACTGTGGTGTGAGAAGTTGGTATGCACGTGCAAGAAACTATTATTCACACAGCAATCAGTCGGACTCTGGATACCATCCTCAGGCGTGAAAGCGCTTATGGGGAGTGCCGGAAGGAAGAGGAAGTCGAACCTGGATCCTGCGATGACGGTCATCGCGGTTAGCGTGATTGCGTTTGCTTCTTCTGTGATACTCCTGGTGATGAATTCCATGTTTATGGCCATTCTGGGGGTGACAGGCTCAGATCTGGGGGCGTGGAAGGGATATCCGGTGTTGTATACATTCATCACCGCCGAAACTGCCGCAGCGCTCGTTCTTGCCATAGCCTCGGCTTATTTCCTGAAAAGGGGGCTTTCAGCGATCAGATACATCAGAGCGGATGACACCAACCAGCAGAAGGCTGGTACCCCGTCAGGACCAGCTTCAGCAGATACGCCTGATACAACCGGCGAGGAAAGCAGAAACGTAGTGGAATTCCTTGAAGAAAGCGAGAGGGATGTTTACGAAATGATACTTTCCGCCGGCGGTTCCATATTGCAGAAGAACATCGTGAACCAGGACAGATACTCGAGGTCGAAGGTGACCAGGATACTAGACAGGCTCGAGCGCATGGGACTGGTCGACAGGGTCAGACACGGATCGACAAATCTGATCGTCGTCAGAAAAAGGTCAAAATGATGTCTGCTGCAATTGATTTGAAATCCATTTCATGCAGTTTCCGGCAGGATTGATATCCAATTTCAGCTAATAGAGTGCCGGTGATGAAATGGAAAAGAAAAACGAATTTGAACGGGTTTTCTGGCTTGTGATGGCATTGATAGCAGTGGTGATTGTCGCCGGGGTGGCTGCCAGCTATTTCCTGGCAGGGTATAGCGGAACCACATACGGTTACGGCATGATGACTCGATACGGATATCCTCTTATTCTCATGGCCGCCTACATGGCGATTCCGCTGCTCCTGCTTTTCCTCTTCATATACTGGATAATCAGAATTGCGAACGGACCACGTGACGTCCATCACTATCACTCCGGTGTGCCGCAGGATGAGTCAGGGCAAGACAGAGCCAAAGATATGCTCGATGAGAAGTATGTGAAGGGGGACATAACCAGGGAGCAGTACCTGCAGATGAGGGAGGATCTGTCGAAAAGGTGAGCGGATGAAAGCAGCTCCGATTTGCATGACCGGATCGCCCGCCTGCCCGCGGCTGAAGCCCGTGGGCTTGGGCTCGCGATTCATTTCATGTGTCGCAGACTTCCTCGACTCTGTTCCGGACAGTAACGTGCGCTGACCTCAGACCTTCCGCACACCCCCTCTTTTTCTCCGCTCGCAAAACAGATTAAGCCGTTGGAGAATTCAGTCACTCATGGTAGAAGCAGGGGAACTCATAAAATACAGCACCGCAGTGAGAAGGCATTTCGCAGACACCCTCTCATCTCTTCCGCAGGAAACTGTCGAGAAGAATATGGAGGCAAGCTTCCACAGCATGAAAAATATAATGCTTCACATGATAGACAACGAGGATTATATCGTAAATTATGTGATAACAGGGAAGGCGGACACCTATGTCAGAAAAAAGTCAGAGGATTATGCAGAATTATCCACCGTTTTGAAACACATGGAGGACGTCGAGGCGAAAACAGCATCATTCCTGTCTGCCGCTGACGATGCGGAACTTAGAAAAACCGTCAGCCTGAGGACAAGGAATGGGGATGTATTCAGCCTCTCGGTAGAGGAATGCCTTCTGCAGACATTCACCGAGCAGCTCTACCATATGGGAGAGCTCATAGCACTGCTGTGGCAGCTCAATATCGAACCTCCCCGGATGCAGTGGTTCTACAACAATCCGAGATCGCCAGCTTAGACCTCAATACCGCCTTTGCCTGTCCCCCGCCATAATCCGCGCCAGCGCACCGATGGCCGTATCCACACACCTGTCCATCCCTGAATCAGGATCAATGATGTCCTCTGTCTCATGCCACGGGGCAACATCAGAGACGAGACATATGCCCCCTCCCCTTATTCCCCAGAGTGTCGTCAGAGTGAGCACCGTGCCCATTTCCATCTCTATGTTTTTCACACCCATCCTTTTGGCATCATCAAGACCTCCGGTCGCATTCGACAGCATGAATCCTCCGTGCGACATCGGCATCACCCTGGCGCCTTTCTGTATCCTGTTCTCCGAGTAGAATCCGTCGACGGACAGCGTCACTCCCTTCTGAAACGTGCATTTGTTCTCCTCGGCTTCCAGTATGAGTGCGCCTATGATGTCATGATGCGCTGCTGCCGGGAACGTATCCGGAACATAGCTCCTGCTGGTTCCATCCTTCCTGTATGCTGCTGTCGTTATGACGAAATCGCCCTTTCTCAACCCGTCGGCGATGCCGCCGGACGTGCCCACCCTGATGAATGTGTCCGTGCCGGTGTTTGCAAACTCCTCCATGAGTATCGCTGTGGACGGTCCGCCTATACCAGTCGATGCGACAAGAACCCTCTCGCCAGCCAGTTTTCCTGTCATGATGTTGAATTCCCTGACCTGTCTCACTTTCTTCGCAGAGGAAAGTTTCGAGGCGATCCTCGGCACCCTTTCCGGATCACCACAGATCAGCGCATATCTAGCACCCTCGCCTTCCGTGAGGCCGGTGATGATCTGCGCAGCCATCCTATTCACCTATTATTTTGCGGTACTCGGATGCGGAAAGCAGGACTGCATCATTGGATGAGGGACCGAGAAGCACAAACCATCCTTCACCGTACGGATCCTGATTTATCCTCTCCGGTTTCTTTGAAACAATGTCGTTTGTCGAGATTATGGTGCCATCCACCGGAGCATATATTTCCGATACGGTCTTCACGGATTCAACGCTTGCAACCACATCGCCTCTCTTCACCGCTTTTCCCGCCTTTTCGAACTCGACATAGACAATATCCGTAAGCTCTGCCTGTGCATGATCCGTGATGCCCATTCTGTATCCGTCCTTTTCCTTTCTCATCCATTCGTGCGTTTTTGTGTAATACAGTTCTTCAGGAATAGTGCTCATACAAAGTGCCCTCCGTTTTTCAGTGCCGCCTGTGCATTCACATGCCGTGTGGTTAAACATCTCACTCCTTTATTTCTAACTAGCCGTGATATGCCGCCGTACCGACTGCGATTCCCGTGCATGCGGTTCACGACTCCCCACACAAGGATGCCACCGTTTTCAAACGGTGGAGGAATTGTGGCGGCAACGTTCTTTTATGTTGAATTGACATGTCAGTGTAATGTATCTGACCCTCA
>JAKABN010000153.1 GCA_021796895.1 Thermoplasmata archaeon
CAGACGCAATTGACCGGTTCTTCTACCGTAAAGAGGACTTCTATACGAAAGCACTTCATTTTCCATTATGCTGATTGATGAGCCTGAAAGAATCAGCATCACGTTCATTTGCCTCAGTATTGTGTCGTATATTTCCTGAAATACCGACGGGATCGCCCTGTTAGCCTCTATCAGATATGGGAATTCATCTATGGCAATTATGATCTTTGATTTGTTTGCTCTCGCTTGAAATGAACCGCTGGAAGCCAGAACAGTAAAAAAGGAGTGCCAGTCATCAAAGCCCGCCTTAAGAATGCTGTCATCTTCCAGGAATTTTGAGATAATCGCCTTGAAGCTGTTTATGTTTTCCCTGTCTCCCTCTGCAGTTGCAAGAAAATAAACGCCCGTGTCGCCAATGAACTTACTGATCAATTCAGTTTTTCCAACCCTTCTCCTCCCGTAAAGAATGAATAATGAAGCACCTTTGGCAGAGCATGCATCTTCCAGGATCTTCATTTCTTCAGTCCTGTTTACAAATTTTTGTTGAAACATAAGTATTATACTTTAGTCACAACAAATATTTATACATATCCGACCTTACTTCAGTGAGCTGATAATCCAAAACGTATTCGCCTAAGACTTTAATCAAATCCCGACCGGTCCATTTTATCTGTTTTCAGTGCCGGCCCTCAGATTCCCTGTCGGCTTAATGTTAATGATAAGTATTCTTTCTATGCCCTGTCTTGATCATCGCAACTGGCAGCTCTGGGTTTACCAAGTGCCATCGCAGGAAGCTGAGAACGACGAAGATGTTTGAGCGCATAAGTCTTGAACTGAAGAGAAGGACATGCAATATCGGAGCACTCCCCAATGACAGGTCGCTACTGCTTCTTGCAGGGCCCAAATTGATCAACGTGGATGAGGAGTTACTGACCGTGCAAAGACATTTGAGCATGGAGGCCCGCCAGCGAGTACAGGAAAGATGCAGAGTCCGGGAGTCTGTAGAGAATTTATGTAACCGCTTTTCCATCAAGTTTCCTGAAGACATGTATAAGGTAAGAGTAAACTTCTTGTCCACTCTGGCACTTCTTCTCGCCTCGAATGCAGTTTTAGTTCTCTTCATCGTTTCTCTTCAAATGTCAACAGTTGTGTACCATACAGTGCCATTCATCGGCGGTTTCGGCTTTTACGGGTACTACCTGATACTGCTCATTCTTGGTGCTGTTCTCGCTATCTCAGGTCTCGGCCTTGCCATTGGCGCTCTTCGCGTAGCAGACTATGCTGCAAAGAACAGGTTGTTTGCTGGCGTCTGGCTATCCGTCACAGGGCTGTTTGATATTGTTTTGTCATTCGTGTTGAACCAGTTCATACCGCATGATTTTGCTGCTGTTGCGTCTGGTTATGGTTACCCGCTGCAGTCTTTTGAATTGGCTCTGACAGTTGCAGCGACTGTTTCAGTATTTTATCTTCTTTTTCATACTCTGCACTTGATGAGGCATAAGCCACAGACATGAAATTGCGGCTGTGAGAAATCACTCACCGTTTATTGTGGCTCATGATTTTCCAGCGTGTATTCAACCTGTTTCAGAATAATATTATTAGTCTCTATTCCAACCTTTCAAAATGTATATGGAAAGAGCGAACACTCCATACATTGTAAGCCCGGACAGTATTCACTGGTTGCCGTATCACGTCCTGCCTTCAGGTGCAGAATCCGCAGTGTTGCTGGGAAACCGTTCGGACGAAGGAGTTTGTGTCATGCGATTGAAAGTTCCGGGAAATGTCAGAATAATGCCTCATTCGCATGGTGGCAATCGCATTTATACAGTCATATCGGGCAGATTCGTCATCGGCTTCGGCGATAAGTTTGCTGTAAGCATGCTCCAGGAATTCGGAGAGGGCGGTGTCATAAGCGTGCCGGCAAACGTGGAACTTTTTCAGTACTCAAAGTCCACTGGTTACATCGTTCAGGTGCAGGGCTCTGGACCGACAGATACGGTGTATGTCAATCCTGCAGACGATCCGAGGCTTTAGCCTCACAGTGCGCTCAAGCCAAGGGGCTTGGGATTTCAATGGCCGCCGCACCGGCGCCAGACGGTCACTGCAGTTGATGGAAAAGAGTGCGCGAAGTCTTTCCAGTGTCGACCGGAGCGCACTGGTTCTCCACGGGAGTAGTTGTGTCTGCTGCTTCCAGCCCGCAAATCCACATGCTCCGTTCTTCTCATTCAGTGTTGCCGAATCTGAACTGACAGGTACTCCTGTAAACACAGCATGAGCACCTGGACATGGATGGTGACGCCTCCCTGTCTCCACTGTCGTAAGCCTCCATGGAAGCCTCAAGCTGTGCGTCAAAGGTTTCTATGTCATTATTCCGTGCCGTGAAGCCTCTGACCGGTTCCTTCTCGTCGACGAAAAAATTGAACAGTCTGATACTTTCGCACCCGGTGATTTTCATCACTGCCGAAGCATATATCAGCAGCTGGTTGCGGTATTCCTCCGCGTGGGTGTCGGCCCTACCGCTCTTGTAGTCGACGATGGTGCACTCACTTCCGGCCGGGATGACCATGTCCACCTTGCCGCTTAGCAATCCCCTTCCATAGACGGCGCTGAACGGCAGTTCCCTGAAAAGCCTTCCATCGGCAGCAGCCGCGGCAGCCTCAGTTCCGAGGGTGGATTTCAGGAATCCGGCGGAGCATGCTGCAATTTCGTCATATTTCTCTCCAAAAGCGCTTTTCAGAAATTCAGGCTCCTTCAGGTGAATGTAATCGTAGTGCTCCAGGAATCCGTGTATCATAGATCCCCTCTCAACGCCTCCGGTCATGGAGCCCGCTGCCCCTTCTGCACCGTCTCTGGCGGAAAGCGATGCTCTGTAATGACATACCATGTACCCGGCCAGTTCGGTCGGACTCATGGCAAACCGTTCGGTTCTTCTGGATAACGACATATCCAGATCCAGCATCGCTTTGTCTGTCTGAATGTCGCTCCGTGAACGCGGCTGTTCCTTCCTGCTGTAACGCACTGCCGGCAGCAGAAGCACATGGCCCCCGCCTGCCTGCACAATTCCTCCGGATTCAGTCGCCATGTTTATCCCCGCCGCACCGAGCATTTTCCACAGTTCACCGCTCCATGAACCGGCATTCCCGGCATTGGCCGATATGTAAAGCTGCTGCTGCGCCCTCGTGGCCGCAACATAGAATATCCTCTTCTCCTCGTTTTCCGGCGCCTTCCTCTTACGCAGATCCTTTTCGACATCCACATAAAAAGCGCGCAGCGGATTGCTGTCTGTGTCCATCTCCCTCAGTATTATGCCAAAGTCCCTGTCGATGAGCATGTCGTAATTGTCCGCCCTGGTGCGGGAGAAGGATCTCGCGATGAACACGATCGGAAATTCCAATCC
The DNA here is from genome assembly GCA_021796895.1 of Thermoplasmata archaeon. Classification (GTDB taxonomy): domain Archaea; phylum Thermoplasmatota; class Thermoplasmata; order Sysuiplasmatales; family Sysuiplasmataceae; genus Sysuiplasma. The sequence continues at coordinate 3,377 of JAKABN010000153.1, forward strand.
CTTTGCCTCATGGACTGTCATGAGGCGTACGGCATTGCTCGATTCGTCATACAGCAGCGTATCCGGTTCCGCTCTTCTCTCCTCCATCTGCTTCAGCTCATCGGCTACATCCGCGGGTCCCGTCATTCCGTCGCTTTCGAATCTCCGCACAAGTTCGATAAATCTGACTGCGCCAGCATATGCGTCAACACCCCTGCCGCCGGCGAGGCAAATGGCATCGAAACCAGTCTTCCTGATGAGTTCAAGCAGAATTTCTGAGACATGCATATGTGCGGCTGAACGCCACCATGACTCGAAACTCACGAATCCGGCCAGAGCAGAGTCGCCGGTTTCGTCAGCAATCTTACGCATTTCGTCAATGTCGAAATTGCATGTCGCGGAGGAGACGATAGTGTCGTCGCGGACATCGAATAAGGGTGACCTCATCACTGAAGCAGTGTAGAATGCGTCACTGGGTCCTGCCATGTGCAGGATAAAGTCTCTGAGCGCGACGATCTCCGGTCTCTTGAAGAAGGTGCTTTCCTGCAGTCCTATGAACGGAATGCCCTCCGCCTCAAGTTTCTGTTCGTACACCTTAACCGATGATCTCGATCTGAAAAGCAGGGCAATGTCGGAATATTTTGCCTTCCTTTGCGTGTGTTCATGCATGTCCACAATCATTGTCCCCTGCTCAATGACACGCGATATTTCTGATGCAATCATCGCCGCCTCGGAAGCACACAGCTCTCCATGTGTTTCGCCTTTCGGTATGAAGACGCGTACGGAAGGGTCGTCAATGCGCTCCCTGAGATCTTCCCGGGATGCCTCCATTTCGACATAGCCCATGTTGCCTTCCTTCATCAATCCCGAAAAGAGATGATTTACGAAATGTATGATACCGTCCGAACTCCTGAAATTCTCCCTGAGGTATATCACGCTGCTCCCCTCTCCGTCATCAAGCGCATCACTTTCAGCCCTTGCGAACAGCTCCGGTTTAGCGTTTCTCCACTCGTATATGAGCTGCTGAGGATCACCTACAAAGAACTGCCTTCCTCTTTCAGAAATCATGTTC
>JAKABN010000154.1 GCA_021796895.1 Thermoplasmata archaeon
ATCGAGCGGGAACCATGCGTTGCCCTTCTCAACAGACAGAATTGTTATGCCCGAATTCTCGAGTTTAGTGATTAAAGGACCAATCGCGGTAACACCTTTTCCCAGTACAAGACAGTCTCTCTCCACTTTGGCTTCAGGAACAACTGCAGAGGCTGCAGCAACGTCGGACACTCGTATTCTTGTTCCGCCCCCTGCACGTGCAGACACAATATCGTTCATGCGGGCATCGGAAGCAATGGCACCATCTCTCAGAAGTATGACTCTGGTGGCAACGCCCCGTAAACGAGAGAGGGAGTCTGTGCATATCATGAATGCAGTTTCTGAAGAGGACAGTCTTGCCAATATCTTTTGAAACAGTTCTCCCGCTTCCCGATCATCTGGCGGGAACAGCGACTCCACGAATACAACCTTTGGATTTGCGCACAGGAGCGGCGCCATGCAGAACCGGCGTTTTTCTTCCGCGGAGAGCTTTTCGTATTTCAAATTCCTGAGATCCCAGAGCCCGGCTTCACGCAGTACCTGCTTTCCAGCCGAGATGTCGAATCCATAGTACTTCGAGCACAGCGCGATAAATCTCATTGGTGTCAGATAAGGAGGGAATGTCTCGATTCTCCACAGCGAATATGATTTACCGCCGCTTTTGTAATTTCCTGGCAGCGTCTTCAGCACTTCGACTGTGCCCGAGTCCGGGTTCGAGTATCCGGATGCGATTGTCATGAGCTGTGCAGCGGATGTTTCGGGAATGCCTGACACTGCAACCACTTCCCCCTTGCTCACGGCAAACGATATCGAGTCCAGAACCTTACGGCCATCCAGCGTCTTCGAAACATTTCTGAGCTCAATGCAAGTCATGGTTCACACCACGGATCAACCGCCTTATCGCATTCTTGCAATGCCTACTGGTCGCATGCAATCGTACATGCATCTACCGATAAAATGATGTCGACACGGCGAATGGTCTAAGGGATGTGCCTGACCGGGTCATCGGGAGGCAGCACCGTTTTCCAGTTCTCAGAAAAGAAGACAGATGCTTCCTCAACGTCCCTTCTTCCACAGAACACAGTATCGGAGACATCACCATATCTTGCTACGTATTCCGTTCCGTTGAGAGAACAGAGTATGCCGAGAACGACGTCGGCGAGCGCACTGGCGTCATAACCACCCTCAAGAACTATTGAGAGTGGTCTGTTCAGTGACAACAGTCCGCGGATGCACCTGACATATCCTGGCGTAGAAAGCGTGAGCGAAGCCAGAGGATCCATGTAGTGAGAGTCAGTGCCGAGGCTCACCACTATGCCATCCGGCCTGTACTCTGAAAGAACAGGCAGGACAATGGACTCGAATGCCATGCTGAACGTGGCATCTCCGGAACCTGCAGGCAATGGTATATTCAAATTGTGCCACATTCCGTTCCCTGCGCCGACCTCCTGAAGTGCGCCGGTTCCGGGATAGATACCCCTCTGATGCGTGGAAATGTACAGGACTGAGGGGTCGTCGTAGAATATTTCGCTTGTTCCGTTGCCATGGTGAACATCAATATCAACTATTGCAAGCCTCCTGGCTGAGAGAGTTCGTGCAGCTATGGCGACATTGTTGAAATAGCAGAAGCCACCGCCGCGACCCGAGGAAGCGTGATGGCCTGGAGGTCTCACCAGCGCAAGTGAATGTTTGGCCTCCTTCATCGAGCTGTTGAGCGCGCTTATGGCTGCACCGGCCGCCATGGAAGCTATTCCGAATGTATTGCCATAGACTGGTGTCTCAGCATCCAAATCATGCAATGTTCTCAGCCTTATGCCTTCAACATATCCAGCTTTGTGGACAGCACACAATTCATCCATCGTGGCAGGCGGTGCTCTGGTAAATCCCCGCTCACCACGTTGCTGCAAAATGTCGGCAATCACCACCCTGAACCTGTCCGGAGACTCCGGATGTCCGGTGGAATGCCTGTGAGACAGAAATTCTTCGTCATAGAATATCGGTGTGCTGAATGGCATTGGCCCATAATGCGAGCGCCGGGTAGAAAACTATTCCGAGTTCCACTCCTCATATCAGCGTCGCGTCAGAATCGAGCGTATACGCTCAAGATCAGCGGCCGTATCGACGTCCAGCAGCTCAGTCTCATCACCCAATTCCACTTTTCTGATCTTACCCGAATGTCTCTCGAATATTGCCTTCGCACCAGTGTCGCCATGCAGGCTTTTCAGTTCCCCATAGAATCTGCGCGGAATGAGCACCGGATTCCTCGGTATTCCCCGGAAACTCGAGGCGATAATGCAGTCGGGTTGCTTATTGCCTGCCCGCACCAATTTCCTTATGAGTTCAGCAGTGACCAGCGGCTGATCTGCTGCGAATAACAGCACAGCGTCGCTGTCTTCGGCGTTTCTTAAGCCGCATATTATGCTTGAAGCAATGCCCTCGGCAGTTGCTTCATTGAGTACCACTTCGACGTCTTCATGCAGAGGCGGTAGATCATCCAGAATGTAACGGCTGACAACAAGTATGATTTTACGAATGCCGGAGCGTGATATCGTCTCCAGTGCATAATTCATGAGCGGTTTGCCGCATAACTGGGAAAGAAGCTTCCGTTCACCGAACCTGGTGGAACTGCCAGCGGCAAGAACGATGCCGTCTACGCTCCTTGCAATTGCGTCAGACATGACGCGCATCGCCTTCGATTGTTTCTTTGAATGACTGAATGAGCTCCCTGATATATTTCTCGGAAGCGCCCTGTACGAGCCTGCTGCCCATCGTAGCTGCAAGTCCGCCTATGGTCATATCCACATGCCAGTTCACCACCGATGTTTCACCCTTCCCTGATATGTCACAGACGCCTGCAAAATCCACCGTGCTTCCTGAGCCGGAGCCTCTTCCCGCAATCTCTGCATGTGAAAAAGGCGTTTTATTTCCAACAGTCATCTTCAGATTGAACTTGCCGCGTATGAAGGAGAGTCCCACCCTCACGGTCATGCGTATGGTACCTTCGTCGATCTGCAAATTCTCCACATCCTTAATCAGCGAAGCCATCCTGAGCGCATCCGTAATAAAATCGAACACCTGCCTGTCAGATGCCAAAACATCAAAACTGCCTTCGAATTTCATGCCTGCAACCAGGTACTCGAGGAATCAATATGATGATATAATTTACGAGATCCGCGTGCCTTGGCGCATAAAGCACCGCAAAGCATGTACAAGGAAACAGTTTATAACGGCAGGGAATGATTGCAAGAGCGATGAAAGCGCTTGACTTTGCCAGGAAGCTGAAAGAACTTGCTGAAGCCGGGAAACCGTTCGCAGTAGCGACCGTGGTAAGGATTGAGGGTTCTTCGCTGGGGAAGCCCGGATTTAAAACAATCGTCGGCGGTGGCAATGTGCTGTATGGGAGCCTCGGAGGCGTATGCCCTGAATCTGCCATTGTTTCCACTGCGGAAAGTGTCATCGCATCAGGAAAGCCGAAAACGGTGAAGATATTCCTCGAGGAGGCGGGAAGAGCGATTGCCGGTATGGCCAGATCTAAGAATGAGGATGAGATTTATGTTGAAACTTTTTGCGGAGGAATGATGGAAGTGTATGTTGAACCATATTTACCCTCTGACAGACTCGTTCTGATCGGACAGGGCGGAAAGGATGACATAGAAGATGCACTTGTGAAACTGGGACGATTTCTCGACCTTGAAGTTATCGTCATAGACAGAACACCCGTTCTTACAGAAGCGCCTGATGCGATAGTTCAGAATGCTGCGGAGGATCTATCGAACTTCGACTTCAGGGAAGGTGACTCTGTTGTCCTGCTCACGAAGGGGACCTACGACATACCAGCGCTTAAGGGACTGTCATCGCGTAAGGTGAGATATGTGGGCATGCTCGCCAGCAGGAAGCGAATAAAGGAAGATTTTGACAGGCTGCAGTCCGAAGGTGTTTCCGATGAGTTCCTGAAGAGCGTACACACGCCGATCGGGCTGAACATCGGTGCAATTTCACCGGAGGAGATAGCGCTGAGCATAGCGGCCGAGATTATTGGTGTAATGAGACTCGATCCGGGTAAGGCGAGCAAGCACACGAAATGAGACGACGGTTTTTGTGTGAGGGTGCGCTGCGCATGTCATTCCAGGGCGCGATGGCATAAGGGAATGCTGCATCGGTGTCGGGAGAAAAATTCTCCTTATATATCTGAGAAACATAGTGTCTGAACATGACGCCCGGCAGCTTCGAATATATGGCACCTGCGACGCTTTCCGACGCCCTTGAAACAATGGACAAACTTGGCGATGATGCAAAAATTCTTGCAGGTGGGCAGAGCCTGATACCTCTTATGAAACTCAGGTTCGCAGTCTTTCCTTATCTGGTTGATTTGTCAAGAATAGAAGGCTTGAAATACATAAAGTTTGAAGAAAGAATTCTCAGGATTGGGGCTATGACTAC
>JAKABN010000155.1 GCA_021796895.1 Thermoplasmata archaeon
TGTGCTCGCATCAATATTATACACTTGTGCGCACTTAGCAAGATTAGAACATGGCCAAGACAATCGCAGTTTCCGACGAGGTCTACAAACTTTTGAAGAAGTCAAAGTTGCCAAACGAAAGCTTCTCCTCAGTGATAAAAAGAAATTTCAGGAAAAGTAAAATATCTGACATGGCAGGGAGGAAAACAATCAGCCGCGTTGATTGGGAATATGCGATGAGACATATGCTAGAATCGGAAGCAATCACCTCGGACCGGCTTAAGAAGCGTAAGTGATTGAAGCTCTTTGTATACTCGTAAGTTATTTGTCAGCGCAGTGCAATAACTTCCTGCTTTGATAGAGATAGCGGACCTTTCCAAACTATACGGCAGAAGACATCAGCCCGCGCTCAGCGGTATTGACTTCAATGTCGACAATGGCGAAATAGTAGGGCTTGCGGGCCTGAACGGTGCCGGTAAGACGACGACAATAAATGCAGTATCAGGCGTCATTCTGCCTTCAAAGGGCGTCATCCATGTGGATGGACTGGACATAGTAAAGGAGAAGGCGCGTGCTTCAAGAAATATCGGCTGGGTATCAGAATATCCAAGTTTTGAGCAAAATGTAAGACCGGTTCTGCTGATGCGGTATTTTGCCGGTTTCTACGCCATGTCCGGCAGAGCTTCGGAAGAACGGATAAACGATGTACTGAAGGCGGTCGGCCTTGAGCGGGCACTTGATATGAAAATCAGATCATATTCTCAGGGCATGAAGAAGCGCTTCGGGCTCGCAGCTGCCATGCTTTCAGATCCGAGCAATTACCTGCTGGACGAGATCATGAACGGACTGGATCCGGAGGGAATGAGTTATGTCAGGAAACTTCTGCTTTCCTTCAGGAATGAGGGCAAGGCCATACTACTCTCAACTCACATTCTCGGCGCACTGCAGGATCTGGCCGACAGGGTGATAATACTTCACAGGGGAAAAATTCTTGAAACGCTTACAAGGCAATCCATGAAAAAACTTGGTAACCCCTCGCTTAAAATAAAGGTCGACAGGGTGGATGCGAAACTCCTCGACTTGCTCTCACGATTCGGAAATGCTCGCGTAATGGGCGATGTGATAATCGTGTCAGGTATAGGCGATTCCACTGGTGTAAGTGAAGAGATCAGCGCATCTCTGGTGACAAACGGCTACAAGCTCTCTCACCTCAGTCTGGAAAGGGAGAGCCTGGAAGATTATTTCCTCAAGCTCACGGAGGCTGGATAATGAAACCCATTTTCTATGAAATCAGGAGGGTAATCACAAGCAAGTCCACACTAGTCATTCTGGTGCTCATGATTGTGTTCCCCGCGCTTATAGCCGTTTCTGCAGCCAGCCGCAACTCCAGCATCACATTGTCTGTGAACAGTGAAGCTTACGGCTGGGGCAGCAACGGGACATATAATGCGACCGTCCTGCTCTTCAACAACTATGGTTCGCCTGTTTCGGGGACAGCTGTCACGTATTATGTGGGTGGCAAAAATATAACTGTGGATACAAACGCCCATGGGTTTGCGAATAGCACATTCCGGAATATCACACGCAACGAACTGGGAATTTCATCGCCCAATCAGACGGGCTACGGCTTAAACTACTCTTACAGAGGAGGTTCCCAGTTGGGATTGCCTCCAGGGGATATGCAAGTTGCAGTATATCAGAATCAGACGAATCCTTACTTCACCAACAACACACTTAGGACATACGGTCCTTCCGGGGCTGTAAATGACACGTTTTCAAACTCGCGGTATTCCTTCAATACGTTCAGTGTTCAGAATTCACCTCAGCTCACCGGCATTCTTCTCACTTACAACGCAGCAGAAATTGCCAAAAGTCCACCTGTATATCTGTATTACCGGCCCCTTCAGAATACGACAAATCAGTTCATTGAAACCGGATCGGTTACGTACACAAGTGGCATGAAGACTGTCTCTGCGCCAGCAAGCTACAACGAAAGCCAGATGAAACTGTACTCGGAATACACAAGTTCACCAATGATCGACATCATTCCTTCAAACCTCACTGTGCACACAAACACGACCGCCTATGCATTTGAACTCTTCAGCTCGAATGGTACAGAGCTTGCGTGGATAGAGCTGCAGCTTCTCATCTCATATTCACCGTCAGGCGTAAGCCAGATTTTCTTCACCGCAGATCTTCCGCTGCTCAGCTTCTTCGTTCCGCTGATTGCCACGGTATCTGCATACCAGTCCTTCGGAAAAGACAGGGCTACTGGCGCAATTGCTTCAGTTCTTGTCAGGCCGATATCACGCAGGACACTGATGACATCGAGATTCGTATCCAACGTGGTTTCTGTTACGGCTGCATCTGCGCTCGCACTTGGAATTACTTCGCTGATCTATGAGCATTACCTTGGCATTTACATACCTGCAGGCGCACTGTTACTTTCGCTCTGGTCTCTTCTCGTGATGACCGGTGCATTCGTCGGAATCGTCTATCTGGTATCTATGTTTCTGAAATCTTCGGGTCAGATTATCGGAACTTCAATAGGATTGTTCGTTGTTCTTGTGCTGCTGTGGGTGTTCCCCCTTCCGATCATACCGCTGATGATTTCCTCGTTTCTCTTCAGGCAACCCATTGGGACGTTCGGATATGCATCTTCGATAATAGGGCTGTATTACGTGTCTCCAGCAGGTTTCAGTTCACTGACGTCTTACCTTTCCGGTTCGACTGTCAGCGGAGCTTTCTTAATTGGAGGCGCATACACCGCGAAGCAGCTCGGCATAACACTGGTCTCGGTCGTGGCGGCCGGACTGGCGTGGATACTCATTCCATTCCTCCTGGCTCTCATCAGGTTCACCAGAGGCGACTGACGCCGGTATCATAGAAAGAAATACGGCACAAACAATATCTCTTCAACGGCACAGCAGTCCATCAGTTTGCTCTGTTTTTAGGTCACCCGGTCTGAATTTGTATTTAGATGTTCTGCATTTGGGTATATGATGGCATCCAAAAGACTGACGGTCAAAGAAGAAGTGTACAATAAGCTTGTAGAAGCCAGGAAAGGGAATGAAAGTTTCAGCAACGTCATTGAAAGGCTGCTGGACCGCGAGAGCGATTTGATGTCTTTTGCTGGAATTCTTTCACATGATAAGGAATTTGCTGAAGCAATGAGCAGGGATATACCGGAAGTGAGAAAGCTTACGGTGAGGTCATTTAACTTATAACCTTGCCCTTAAGAAAGTCCATACTTCCTCCTCTGTGTCGCAGCTTTCAGAGTTTACGCACACTCATAGGAAGTTTCCACGATGCCTGAGTTTTCAGGTTCTGCGACTCTGACCGGCTGGGGTTTGGGTGTCAGGAGTCCGATACTTGAGTTGAGTGATCACATACGCTATTGCCGCAACTTGTTCTGCCTATTATTTCAGGCATATCCAGTTTCTCCACTTTCGGCCCTACTCAACAGCGTCCTGGCATTCCATGAAGAATAACCGCACGTCCTCACATACTGCGTTCAGACATCACATTCTGTCAGGTCAGACCAACGCATCCATCATCATGTTCGCCTGCATGTGGGAGTAGATATCTGCGAGTACAAGCGACTCTAGTAGCAGCGGCAGATTCACTGTACCTTCGACCTTTACAAGATGACTGGATCTTCTGAGATGCTTCTCCATCAATTCAACATCTGCAATTTTTGTATCAGCGCTGCAGATTGTATAATTTCCATGCCCAGATGAGTCCTTAAGCGTGAAGTGTTCCACACCGTCTACCACGACTGAATAATACTGTTGGCCAATCAGCCTGAAACCCGGTGGTATTGTAAAAACAGCTACAACTTGGCTGTCAGCATTATAGATTGTGAACAGGTTCATTCCCTTATGTTCCGGAAGACGTTGAGCGTCCATAATGCTGTTAAGAACCGTCTCGCCGTTCGTGGCGTCAAGGGGAACATTAAGCTTCTTATCCACAACTGAGGGAACTGAGGTCGCATATGCTTCTCCATCCGTTTTCTGAAAAATATACCGCCCATAGGGGAAATGTGCTTCCTTCAACATGACATAATTTTCTTTCGTGATTGCATTCTCCACGGTTCCACACTCCTGACAGGACCAGTATCCGTTCATATGCAGAAATGCTTATGTGTACAATTTCAGATATCTTTATGCCACCGGCAACAGGTGGGAATTCCTGTTCATTTTCCACTCATCAGCCTGCTGCTTTGTATTGAACTTAACATACAGCGCGAGGTATGTAAAGCAAGTCATAAGTCCAAGACAATCTGTTAGAGTCAAGGGAATATCCATCGTCACTGGTTCAGGTTAATGCACACTGATCGCGAAACCATTCACCTAAGAGGAACGATATGAATGCGGACTGAG
>JAKABN010000156.1 GCA_021796895.1 Thermoplasmata archaeon
GTCACGCCCCGATATGGACGTCATGGTAGCACCGGGTTTTATCTGATCCGTGGAGGAGTCCGGTATTTCGAACGTTATGATATCGCCCGAATCTATTTCGACGGCAGGCTTGTTTTTACCAGACCATTTTGTTATCAGATTATTGCGATCATGCCCGTTCAGATGACGATCTGTCATGAACAGTGAATTGCGGGGGGAGATAAAGAACTGACCCAAAAGCCGCATGCCGCTGGCAAGATGACGCGGTGGCGTGCAATTCTCGTTACACTCATCGGCACCTGCTGGAAAATGTATTTTAATCATGAGCGATTGAATGAGCGTGATGTGTAACCTGCCGGTGATAGAATAACGCTTTATTCGATGTTCCGGAACTACGTTGTTTCCGGCTATGTCAAGAAATGGACGATAATTGGCGTGCTGATAGGCGTGATTGCGGGAACGGGTTCGCTATTGCTCTATTACACAATATCGTTCTGCACCACCTTTCTGCTCACGGGCATAACCGGCTTTGTTCCGCCCTCTCCAATAGGCGAAGGAGGGACGGCTGCATACACCTTCGGGCACTACAGGTTTTGGCTCATTCCTGTTTCTACCACGCTCGGCGGTTTCCTCTCCGGCTTGCTCGTCTACAAACTGGCACCTGAGGCAGAAGGGCATGGAACTGATGCTGCAATCGAAGCGTTTCACTTCAGAGGGGGTTACATCAGAAAGAGGGTGCCTGCGGTGAAGCTGGTTTCCTCCGCGATAACGATCGGATCCGGAGGCAGCGCGGGTAGGGAAGGTCCGGTGGCTCAGATCGCGGCTGGCTTCGGTTCATTCGTGTCTGACATTTTCAAGCTCAATGAAAAGGACCGGAGAATAGCCGTTGCGGCAGGAATAGGCGCAGGCATAGGCAGCATTTTCATGGCTCCGTTCGGCGGAGCATTGCTGAGCACGGAAGTGCTGTACAGGCGGGATTTCGAAGTCGATGCACTCATACCGTCGATAATAGCGTCTGTCACCGGATATGCAATATTCGGCTATTTCTTCCATTACAGTCCTCTATTCAGCCTGCCCTCTTCAACTCCGATTGCATTCTATCATCCTCAATCGCTGGTCTTATACGTCCTTGTGGGACTGGTGGCCGGACTCGCAGGCATCCTTTACGTCGTGGCGTTTTACGGAATCAGGAGGCAGTTTGTCAAATTGGCCATACCGAATTACCTGAAGCCTGCCGTAGGCGGACTCATTGTGGGCCTCATTGCAATGGCCTTCCCGGAAGTGCTCGGACTGGGTTACGGCTGGGTCCAGCTCATACTCCTCAACAACCTCACTCTTCTTCCGCTCTGGATATTGATACTGATCCTGTTTCTCAAAATCATCGCGACTTCATTCACAATAGGGTCTGGAGGTTCGGGAGGAGTCTTCGCACCCGGAATCGTTATGGGAACTTTCGTTGGCGCGGTGATTGCAGTCGTTTTTCACGATTATCTGTCCACCGCTTTTCCGTATCTGAGCACTGCTGAAATAGCCATAGTGGCGATGATAGCGTTCTTCGGCGGCATATCAAAGGCTCCGATTTCGATAATCATAATGGGAACAGAGATGACCGGAGGCTACGCACTCTTTCTTCCGCTCATGCTTGCAACCACCATATCATACTTTGTTTCAGGCAGCAAGTATTCAATATACAGCATGCAGGTGCTTGACAAGGCCCATTCCCCGGCGCACGCAGCGGAATTCGAGAAACCGATAATGGATCACATAACCGCAAGGGAGTCGATGAATCCAGCGATAACATCTATCGACGGCGGAATGAGCCTCGACGACGCGTACAGACTGTTACTGGAGACGAAGAGCGCCGGAGTTGTCGTTACGGAAGGGGATGCACCTGTCGGCTATGTTGCATTTGCTGAACTTGCCGGCGGTGAGAGACCGGAAGGCGTCAGGCTCAGGGACAGAATGAAGCTGAAAGTCGAGACGATATCCTCCGAGGAAAGTGCGCACAAGGCTTTCAACATGCTCACCAGCAGGAAGATAGAAATGCTTGCTGTTTTCGACGGAAAAAGGAAGGAGACTATAGGCGTTCTGGGTCTGCCCGAAATTGCAAAGGCATACAATGAGAAAATCAGGCGGCTCCAGGAAATAGCCGGAGAAGAAGAGCAAGGGCGCGACTGAAGAGATGAAGTCAGCGTATGCTCTTGATATCGGAAAGGAACAGTTTGACCAGTTTGATGAACTCTTCCGGCTTATCCCTGTGAGGGACGTGTCCCGCGCCACGGATCACGCGGTAAATGCTATCCGGCAGTTCGCCGGCAATCCTCTCACCGGTGGATGAGGGTATGACGTCATCATACTGACCCCATATGATGAGCGAAGGAATTTTCGACTTTCTGATAGCGGCGATGTATGCTGACGACTCCTCGACACGATTCCCGTATCCTGCTCCGGCCGTATCTTCCAGTATGATCGCGCGGGCTATCGCAGGGTTGTGTATGATGCAGTTCATGGATATCCAACCGCCCATGGAATTGCCGGCAAATACGGCACGCTTTACACCCTCCAGACGCAGTATTTGCTCCACGGCAGCCGTGTAATCGACCAGCGGTATGTCTGCAAAATCGCCGAAAAACGACGGAAGGCTGGGAGCTATTATCATCCGCTCGTTCTTCAGAGCATCTATTGTTTTGGCCCACGTTCCCGAGTGCCCGTTCCATCCGTGAATCAGCACTACTTTTTCTTCCGATTCACCTTCGACACAGTAACCCACCGAGCCGAACCTTTCGGTTTCGATGTGTCTGTTATCTCTCGACTTTTCCATCATACAGGCATTCCTCAGGTTTGGGCGGAGACTGGAAAAACATTCACTGTTCCGCTTTGCGCGGAATCAAAGATGGCATGTGTGTCATCCCCGACTGCTGCGATGTCCGGGACACAGGTGGATGGCAATCATATAACTCCTATGTCTGTTTTTCTGCGGCTTCCGCGCAGAGATTCAGCGCATCGAGCAGGCATGAGTTGCGCACGGCTTCCCTGTCACCTGCGTAAATTTTCTCTGAAACAACATTTTCTCCGGCATAAACTACAGCGATGTAAGACATGCCCACCGGCTTTTCTTCCGTCTGCCCTGCGGGACCGGCAATCCCGGTCGTTGACACGGCCATTGTCGAATTGAATATTCTCGCGGCACCAAGGGCCATTTCCAGCGCGGTCTCACTGCTAACAGCACCACGTGATGCGAGCGTTTGGCGGCTGACGCCCAGCAGCCTTACTTTCACTTCATCATCATATGCGACAACACTTCCCCGGAAAAATGAAGATGCTCCGGGCAGTGACACAACGGCACTCGATATGTTGCCGCCTGTCATCGACTCTGCAGCCGACAGGGTATGAGACCTCTCAGTGAGAGATGCGGCAATCCTTGCGATAAGTTCAACCGTTGCCTTCTGAAAGTTTGAATAGCTCTCTGACACGTTCTGCACCGCCGAAATTTTCTATGATGCGCAAAACCCCCTTCGGGACGAGAGGCTGCCATCTTCCCCTGCTGATCATCAGATCGCGTATGTGCGTTCCGGAATATTTCGCCCTGCTGTATATTTTCGTCTGACGCACTTCGCAGCCGGCTTCTGCGAACAGTCTTTGAGTCAGCGGATTGTTCGTAAACGTGATGTTAAACGGCGGCACAAGAGAGCGGACATGCGATACCCAGACTGAATACCTGTTAACGTCAATTATGGGCACCAGATAAACCCTGTCGGAAAGACCTTCCTGCTTCATTGTCGAGTGTATCATGCTGTATCGTTCGCCGGCCGTAAACGGATTATCGCGTGTGTGTGAATATTGTGCGCTGCCTATGCCGATTATGAGCTCGTCGCATTGCGACAGTATCTCCTTTACGGCGTGCAGATGGCCCATGTGGAATGGCTGGTACCTTCCTACCACTATCCCGGTCATAGCAGACATACTTTATCGTGGAACGGGCCTTCCACCTTTAATCTTTGCCGGCTGAGTCTGCAGTATATCAACGCCGGAATCATCAGGTTTCTGGACGAATATCGAGCCTATCCTTGAGAGCAGCTTGTCCTTCTCTGCACCCGGCACCAGCGCCTCTTTAAGCACATCGTAAAGTGTCCTGACCGGAAATATTCTTATCTTGCCCTCGTAACGCGGTTCCAGTATGATATCACCGAGATTGTCCTCCGGCACGATTACCTCCATGAGACCTGTTTCCGCCGCTGCCTCGGTTTTGGCAGTAACGCCTCCGACTGGCAGCACAAATCCCCGCACGCTGAGACTTCCTGTCATGGCAATTGACTGATTCACCGGTATGCCTTCGAAGGCG
>JAKABN010000157.1 GCA_021796895.1 Thermoplasmata archaeon
GCCTTTGCAGCACTGCTTATGCCATCATAATCCACAAGGAGTCTTGAACCTTCAATTACAGGAGAGAGCGTCATTTACGGAACCATGCGCTCAATTCAGGCCAACTGTTATAAATCGTTTGCCTGAAAGTTCCTGCCAGGCAGGACTGAAGCGGTCAGCCGGCAGACGGCTGCTCCCGGGAAGCACTGTCGATTCCGGATAGGGATATACCATTGGTTTCGGGCGCTAGAAGGTATGTTACGAGCAGACCGCAGAGAGCGACGGCACCATAGATAAGGAAGACCGAATGAATGCCGTAACTCTGCCTGAGAACGGGTTGTATGACGACGCCGACGACTGCTCCAAGCCTGCTCATCGTGTTTGCAAATCCCGCGCCGGAGGATCTTACATTCGTCGGGAAGAGTTCCGGGGGCATGACAAACTCGATTATGCCGGGTCCGAATCCGGCGGAAAGGGCAAAGAGCAGGAGTATGCCGAGGGAGATGAAGATGTTGTCTGAAACAGAGGCGAGAAACATCGAAAGAGCTATGCCTGCAAATCCAACAATAAGCAGTATTCTCCTCCCCAGCACATCCACGTAGCGCATTCCTATGAGTGTTGCAACCAGTTCAATGGCTGCAATAAGCAGCGATCCTGTGAGAGATGCCTCATGACTCGCAAATCCGATTTCGCTCACGACAGACGGGGCGTATGTTGTTATGCCGTACTGCACTACGTCAAATATGAACCAGAAGGATGCCGCGAACGCAGTAACTCTGATCAGTTTTCTGGAAAATATCTGTGATGATTTTCCGGCGGCGGCGGTGCCCTTCACTTCCGCCTGCCAGAGAGGAGATTCCATGGCCCTGTGCCTCATCAGTATAATGATGAGAGAGGGAATGGCGGGAGCCGCGAGCATATATCTCCATGAGTCGGGCCCCAACGGCAGGAATATCAGGCCAGTGAGGATGGCCGTGAAGAAACCCAGAGTCCATGAAAAACCAAGCTTCGCAGTCTGACTTCCTCTACCTGACGGAGCCGAATGCTCTGCCACCAGCGTGGATCCGATGGGATAGTCGCCGCCTATTCCGATGCCAAGCAGGAGGCGCGTCACAAACAGCTCAAGGGCGCTGGACGAGAGAGCGCTTGCGAGTGCAAACACAACGAAGAAGACAATGTCCCAGACGAGCATGTACTTGCGGCCCAGGCGGTCCGAAAGATTGCCAAGGAAGAATGCGCCGAAAAAGTTCCCGATGAGTGCCGACGAGGCAATGAGAACATTACTGAAATGCGCTGTAAAGCCGGTACCTGCAAGAATCAGCAGAACCGGTGCAATTATTATGAGATTGTACCCGTCGATGAAGGATGCAGACGATGCAATCAGTGTCGTGAGAGAAGTTTTCTCCGAACGCATTTTCATATCAGGCGAGTGAAAGATTACCACATTGATTAAAATGTTTGTCACAGATTACCAAGAGCCTTTACATAGCTAAGTCTCCGCAGTTCGATTACATTCAGAGGAAAGAATTCTTACCATTGTTTCAGGACTGTCTGGTTGCAACAATTGACACGACCTTCAAATTTCCTGGATTCATAAACGGATTTATCACAAAGTCTTTGGAAAGCACAGTTGCCCGATAGCCTAATGATTTTAGTCTGTTCCGTAAATACCCGTCGTCGCATATGCAGACAATCAGTATCTGGCTAAACCTTCTGATGCATGCATCTGATGAAAATTGAAACAAATCGCGTTCACACCCAACACAGACAACTTTCAGGATCGCATCCTTTAAATCAAACTCATCGACTATTTCATCGATATTTCGTATCCTGATTTTGACTCCGTCTTTGACTTTGATGAAAGGTAAACCGATTCTCTTTGTTGCGACTTCGTCAACAGTGGCGAAGGAAGACTTTCCGGCCGCCCCGTTTATAAGTATCACATTTTCAAGACCGTTGGACTTTACGTTTTCGAGGGCTAATTTGTAAAATGCCGGATTGGGTTCAAGCGATATTATTCTTCTCGCCCCCTGCAACGCGTATAAAATGGCAGTGTCCCCGATGTTTGAGCCTATGTCGACAACGTCTCTGTCTTTCACCTTCACGGAATTATATTTATCGTCGATACCCGCAAACTTTTCTACGAGGGAGAGCAAATCGAAGATGGCCATATGTTCGAAGTTCAACACAACAATCCTGTCATTGTAACTGAATCCGATTTTATTGCTGCCGCTACATACTTGATAATCAAAACCCGTAGAACTTAACCTCATTCTGTGACTGACTGTGAGAAAATCCTCTTCGGTGGAGATTTCACATTTTTCCCCCATGATATCAACGATAAATGGTCTCCTCACACCTGCTTTCCATAGTACTATGTGAAAAAGGTTCGCATAAACCAATGACGTCATCTTCAGCACCTTCAAGTTGTGGCAGTCAAAGACTGGCTTTATCCTAGTGGTCAGGAAATGTCCAATTTTCCAGCCGAGTTCAGATTTCATGGAATCACACTAACTTTCCTTTTTGCGGAATAGCGCCTTACGCATTGTTCCGGGGAAAAGGAGATAGATTGCAATGAGTGCTGTCTTCATATCCCACAGCCTAGCTCTCCGAGCTGCCACATTGTATAGGAAAAACCTAATCAATTCAGCCCTTGATGATCCTGGGTCTGTAAGAAGTTTGTACATATCATACTTCGCTTCAAGAGATTCAAGAGGAGTGATGTTAATGGAAGGCAAGTGCTCACGCAAAAATTTTCTGATTTCAGCAATGTCCCTCAGCATGACGGGAGTCTGCAACGACATTTTTTTCAATATTGTAAGGAAGTCGTCTGCGTCGTTCGGAGAGCGATTTCCTTCGTGGATTCTATAGATGACGCGGGGCGTCGTTTCAACACATAATTCGCCTTGGCTGCTGATGGCCTTAAAAAACAACAGCTGAATGACTCCCGTATTTGTGCGTTTCACATACTCCTCAATACCCGTGAATATTGACTTTCTGACAGCGATTGAGCTTAAATTGAATGAAGCCCCATATCTCCAGAGATTCCACATTTCTGCCTGTTTGTTGTTTCCGTAGAACTTCATCTTCCCGCCTCCCAACGCGCCTGTATTGCCCGCTCCCTCAGTCTCATTGCATTTCAATTTCAGCTGGGAAGTATGATAGTATAAACACGAACTATTGCTGCTGAACACGTCAACAACTGTTTTAAGTCTGTCCCTTAGGAATAGGTCGTCATCGTCAAGAAAGGCGATGATGTCGCCCTGCGTATGGTCTAGAGCGGTTATGATCCATTCTCCCAAAGGTTCCCCGTCCAGAGTTAAATCACAATCAACCTTGAAATTTATTTTGCTTCGCATGATCTTGGATGGTTGGTTTCTTACCACGATAACCTCATACAGTCTGCGATCCAGCGTTTGATCGAATACAGACTCCAGAGCCCTGTCAAGAAAGTCGTTTCTGTTAAAACTGCAAACGATGACCGAGACTTGAGGAGATGCTGCCATTTAGGGTCTTGATTCTTCATATTTCCATGTGCCTTATAATCATGGCCATTCGAACTGCATGGAATGTCGCACTTGATTGAAAGATTATTACCGGCACCATTGATCAAACTGTTCTCCATCTGCATGAATTCATCGCTGTTTTACTGCCGACATACTGAGCTACGCGCGCCGCAACAAGCCGTAGATGGCGTAATACAACGTCAAATCAGAAGGTATCGCTGGAGCTATTTACCTGCGCGGAGTTATCTGTAGGGAGAATAGTCATGCAATCTGAGCGTACTGGAGTTGACGATGTTATAGATATGCGCTCAGAAAACGGCTGGTTAAAACTTTCCTATATTGAGCATGAAGGATGTATTTTTCTCATGTCCAGTCGGCATCATGCGCGATGGAGTGTGGAAATACTGAGGAACGGTACAGCTTCATTTAAACAAAAAGGAAAAAGCATTTCCGGAGATGCCGAACTCGTAAGCGATCCTGTAGTGAGAGAAAGAGTAATCAGGCTATTTGGTCTGAAATATGGTGAAGAGAAGCTAGGGCGCCATTTTTCTGAACCAGGCAGAATTATAAAGGTCACACCGACCGTAGTTTCAGGGGGAAGGGTCGAGGCGTATTACAAATGGCTCGAATCGGAATTCGATTCCGTCGCACATGACTACGACAGGCACATCACGGAGAACAGCATCAACATGCTTCTGAGAGAGCGCTCGCTTACACTGATGAAAGACGTCTTCAAACACTCGAAGA
>JAKABN010000158.1 GCA_021796895.1 Thermoplasmata archaeon
TCTTGTGTACGATGTGGCGCACAATATAGCGAAGGTCGAGGAGTATGAAGTGGACGGAAAGAGAGTGCGCGCGTACATTCACAGAAAGGGAGCGACAAGGGCTCTTCCGGCGGGGCATCCGCTGGTACCGCGGAAGTACGCTGCCGTCGGTCAGCCGGTGATAATTCCGGGAGACATGGGAACTGCGAGTTATCTGCTTGTCGGGGCGGAGGGTTCGGTGAGGGAGAGTTTCGGTTCGACCTGCCACGGAGCTGGTCGAATTCTTTCACGAAGCGCGGCAACCAGAATGTACAGGGAGGCGGACGTAAGGCGCAGGATGTCGGACAGCGGAATATACCTCAAGTCGGCCACCGTCGAGGGAATACTGGAGGAGGCGCCCGGCGCATACAAGAACGTGGATGATGTCGTGAGGATAACGCAGGGAGCCGGCCTGTCCAGAATGGTTGCGCGCGTTGTTCCGGTCGGAGTCATGAAAGGCTGAAGTCCGTCCGGACAAAGGAGCGGATATCGCGTTCAGCCAAATATGGCGTGAGAGGCAATCTTTGCGATCCTGCTCCTTATCTCACTGTCGCATACGACCATGAGCCCCCAGTCCTGGCTCGAGTGCATCTGCACGGCACGTGCGATCGGGCTGATGGACGTCAGTTTTCTCACCCTGCCGTCGTCGTCGAGAATAGGCACTTCGGTCTTGCCCTTTCTGCCCCTTCCGCCCAGATACTCGATGGGAGCAGCGTCAATAATCACGCTTCCCGCATCGGCGCCTGCAGAGGCGGAGAGTTCGTCCTCTATCTTCGGAAGCAGCCCCCTTCTGGAGAGTTCCATGATCCTCTTCTTCTGATCGATGTCCATGCCGTCGATGCTGAGCAGAAGCGACGATTTGTACAGTCTTCTGTATTTCAGGCGCAGCGCTATCTCCCTCTGATAGCCGCCGTGCGCCTTGAGCCGCTCGGACAAAGATGCATCGGTGTCGTTGAAGACGTCGACAAAATGATCGCGGTCCAGCATCGAAACGGCCTTGGTCAGCATCATTTCGGCTATCCTGACCGTCTTGTGGAAGTAGACGGAGCTGTTCATCAGCACTCTGGACACAGTGAGGCCCTCCACCGCGGACATCCCTCTCCTGCTCACAGCCATCGTGCCGCCGGAGATGACCGATGTTTCGACTATCCTGTCTGCATCAATCCTTCCCTGTGCCACGCCTGTGTAATGCGCATCGCGCATCAGGTAGTCCAGCTGGTCGACATCCACCGGACCGTGTATCAGGGACGTGAGATATGAGGCCATGCCGGCTGTGCCCTCTTCCCTCATGACAAGTTCTGCGACTTCTCTCACATCCAGTCCCGATTTTTCTATGCAGTCTGCGATTCTCGGCCGGCCATGCAGAACAGAGCTCTCGTCCTCAGGCACAACGTCCGCCTTGCCCTGAATGATCATGGCCGTGAGCTCCATATGGTCTATGCCGAGTCTCCTCTTCAGCACATCCTCAAAAGTATGCGAAAACGGAGGGTGACCGACGTCGTGGACAAGCGCCGCGGCGCGAAGCATTTCCGCCTCCTGACCGGTTATGCCGAGAGACGAACAGAACCTTCCTGCAAGATGGAATGCGCCTATCATGTGCTCCATCCTTGTGTGGTTCGCGCCAGGAAAAACCAGGTTGGCCAGACCAAGCTGATGTATCTGCCCCATCCGCTGCATTTCCGGTGTGTCCAGTATATCGCCGTACGTACCGTCGAGCCTTATGCTTCCGTGGACGCCGTCATGCACGACAATATGATCCCTGCGGCCCATGAGGGCGGTTAAGCAGATTGCAATATTTTATCCCATTCAGGCCGTGAAGGCCGGGTGAATGAGTGGAGACGAGAATCACGACATCAGCTTTAAATCAAAACAGGAGAAGTAAACAGCGGTTTAATTGGAAACAAAAACGGCTACAGTCGCGACAGACAGGGTGAAGACATTCATCGAGGGATTTGACGGCAGGATAGACGGCGGTATACGGAAGGGACACATCGTTCTTCTCTTCGGTTCGCCGGGCACGATGAAGTCTTCCGTGTCCATGAATCTGCTCTGGAACAATTCGAGAAAGCTTGGACTGAAGTGCCTCTATATATCGCTCGAGGAAACGAAACAGAGTTTAGTGGAGTCCATGAAATCGCTGGGCTTCTGGCCCGTTGACGACGCTTCCCTCACAATATCGGACATAGCAACACTCAGACTGGAACATGAGGAGGCGGACAGCGGGAGGGACTGGTTCAAGATACTCGAGGAGTACATCAAAAAGAGAGTCGATGCGGCAGGAGTGGACATTGTCGTGCTGGACTCCATAAACGCAGTCTTCTCGCTCAACCGTGTCGAAAATCCCAGACAGGCGCTCTTCCACTTCTTCGGTTTTCTGAGGAAGATGGGCATCACATCGTTCATAATATCCGAACTTCAGCCGGGCAGCGAGGAGATATCGGCCTACGGAGAGGATTTCCTTGCAGACGGCACCATCGCCCTGCGTTTCCACCAGGTGGGCGAGGCCGATTACCAGCTCAGAATAAGATGCCTGAAGCTCAGGCATTCGAGGGTCGAGCACGGATATCTCACACTGATTTTCAAGGACGGCGCATTTTCTGCCACTCCGCCGATATCGGAGTGAGTTTAGAAACCGCCCTTTATCTTGTTCCTGTCGACCTTTACGCCGCCCGGAGTTACTATGAAATAATTCTTTCCGAGACCGGCGACGTCGCCGCCGACATCCCTGGCAATGAGCTTCAGATCGTTCGTAATGCGCTTCATGGCAAGCTGGTCGCCCGAAAGCGCAGTATAGTCGAGAACGAGCAAGTGGCCGTTGAACACATGAGCTGTCAGTTTACTCAGGTCCTCGTAGCGGTATATCTCCGCAACCTTGACCAGCGTCTTGGCTCCAATCTGGTTTTCCGCTTCAAAATTCATCTGTGTCAGATCGATGAACTCCGTTGTTTCAACCGGAGACATGTCACCTTTGCCGAATTCCCTTTTTCTGAGAATTGCCATCCTATCCCTTGATACAGCATATCTGAATTCGTTATTTAGATGTGACGGTGCCGCCGCAACTGGTCAGCGTATTGAAAGCGGGTGAATGGATGTTTTCGGCTGACTGCCCGGCTGTGCTTTCGGCGCCCCGGTGATAAGCGTTTTATAACGCTTTTTGCTGAATACGGCATTGCCAATGTCTGCATTCGTACTGATTCCGGGAGCGTGGCTTGGTGCGTGGGCCTGGGAAGAGGTAATTGCACCGCTCGAAAAGGAGGGGCATGCTGCCTATCCAGTTGTTCCGACTGGAATGGGAGAGAAGGCGGCCGTGTCCCTGGAAGATGTTGGAATGGAAACTGCGATTCAAGACGTGCTGGAAGTCATTAAAACGAACGACCTGGAAAACGTTGTGATTGTGGGGCACAGCTTCGCGGGCAAGGTCGCGGCAGCAGTCGCAGATCGTGTGCCTGAGAGAGTGGACAGGCTCATCTATCTGGACGGGTTCACGCCGGAAAAGATCGGAACTCCCCAGGGAAGCTTCCCTGACGAGTTTCCGGTCGAAGGATTGAAGGTCCCGTTTCCTGAAGAGTTTCTGAGAAGTGCCGGAAAAGACGTTCGGGGGAAGGATCGCGAACGGCTGCTTTCAAACGCAACGGCATGTCCGGTCAGGTACTTTCGGGATCCAATAACACTCTCGAAAGCGTTTGATTCAGTCAGGGAGGCGTACGTATACTGCAGAGGAGGAGACACACTGTCCTGGCTCCTGTCGCAGGCATCAGGGAATCCCGGTGAAGACGAGGCGCTCAGCAGGATTCTCCGTGGACCGCACAGGATAATAGATTCTGGTCACTGGCCAATGATAACAAGACCCCTGGAACTCGCCGAATCCCTGATGTCACTGACGCGGTAGGAGCTGTTGAAATTGAGCGTAAAGAGCTGTTTTGTCGCGAAGGAGAGTGTTGTGTGAGTATGAAAAGCCCGGCCCTGGATTGGCTGCTCGGGGAGGATCAGCCTGCTGTCAGGTACCTCACTCTTACCGAGCTGCTGGGTCGTAGGGAAACAGACAGAGAAGTGAAATCAGCAAAGGAGGCAATCACCGCGATCGGATGGGCAAAGGAGATTCTCGACAGGCAAACAGCCGGTGGATTCTGGTCTAACGAAAGAAGTCTCTACCATCCCAAGTACGTTTCCAC
>JAKABN010000159.1 GCA_021796895.1 Thermoplasmata archaeon
GGCACGCATTCATCAACGACAAGCTCGGCGGAAAGCTGGAAAGCATAAGGAACTGCGGAAAATACATGCAGGATGCATTCTCATTCGGAGCCGGTGACAGACAGGGCCTTTCTTTTGTTTTTGCATCTGAGCTGATCGGGGAAAGCGATTACTGGGCGGACCTCATACGCAACGCAAAATCGATAACTCTTTCCAGATTGAAGAGGGCCATGACTATAATGGGGAGGAGCGAGGATGAGGCGGAGCTGGATTCCTCCAAGCTGATTTACCCGCTGATGCAGGTGACAGACATTTTCAGGCTGCACGCAGATGTAGCGTATGCGGGCATGGATCAGCGCCGTGCACACATGCTCGCCAGAGAGGTGGCCGAGGACAGGGGATTGAAGAAACCCGTCGCTCTGCACACGCCCATTCTTTCCAGCCTTAAAGGTGCTTCCAGGATGGATCCTCTTTCCAAAATGTCGAAGAGCAATCCGGACAGTGCCATCTTCATGCACGACGCTCAAGATGACGTGGTAAGGAAGCTCTCAGGCGCCTTTTGTCCGCCTGATGACGGGGCAAATCCGGTTCTCGACATATGCAGATACATCATATTCCCATATACGGGAAGACTCGATGTGAAAAGAGAGAGCAAATACGGCGGCGACGTGGGTTACGACAGTTATGTGCGGCTAAGGGAGGAGTACATTGCAGGCAAGCTGCATCCAAAGGATCTTAAGTCTTCCGCTGCAGAGGCGCTATGGAATCTTATGGAACCGATACATGCACATTATGCCAGCACTCCATCGCTCCTGCAACTGGTTAATATTTCGGAAATAACACGGTGATGACAACTTTCGAAGAAGGGCGCGGCGGCCATTTGATATTTCCAGACAGCCGCGGCGTCCTGAACGAAGGTATATAAACAGCAAGACTTTCGTGAGCTGTTGTCAGGCTGGTGTTGGACAGATGACCATAACGCTTGCTGTTCCGAAGGAGATGTTACCGGGTGAGAGGAGAGTTTCTATTGTTCCAGAAGTCGTTGCCAAACTTGTCCAGTCAGGTTTCTCCATTTCGGTGGAAACCGGCGCGGGCTCTGCCGCATATTATGAAGACACCGACTACGAGAAAGCCGGAGCAAAGATTGTAGGGAAAAGGAAGGATCTGCTTTCCTCAGCCGGCATCGTGACGGTTGTTCAGCCCCCCACCGAAGCCGATATTGCCATGATGCCGCCTGGCGCGGTAATTGTCGGATTCATGGCGCCTTTCAAGAACATTCAGGGCATTAAAGCGATGAGGGACAGGGGAGTCACAGCATTCTCGCTTGAACTCGTGCCGAGAATCACACGCGCACAGGGCATGGATGCCCTCTCGTCTCAGGCAACCGCGGGCGGTTATAAAGCAGCACTGATATCCGCCGCGAGCTCAACCAAGTTTTTTCCCATGCTGACAACGGCCGCAGGAACGATAAGACCGGCGAAAGTCCTCATCCTGGGCGCCGGAGTGGCCGGACTCATGGCCATCGCCACAGCCAAAAGACTAGGAGCCCTGGTCGAGGCATATGATGTAAGACGTGCCGCCGGCGAACAGGTTCGCAGCCTCGGCGCAAAATTCCTCGAACTCCAGATTAATGCAGAGGGTGCAGGTGGCTATGCCAGAGAACTGACGGTCGAAGAGAAGAAGCAGGAAGAGGCAATGGTGAAGGCGGCAGTAGCGCAGGCGGATGTAGTCATTACAACGGCAAACGTTCCCGGACGAAAGGCCCCAAGGCTCGTCACCGGTGAAATGGTCCTCAGCATGAAACCCGGTTCGGTCATAATCGATCTTGCTGCAGAGTCTGGTGGAAACTGCGAACTTACGAAGCCGGACGAAACGGTGGTGGAAAATGGCGTTTCGATAATAGGTCCCTCGAATCTTCCCGGGCAGATTCCATATCATGCAAGCCAGATGTATTCAAAAAATCTTCAGGCATTCCTGAGTCTTCTGGTTGGCAAAGACGGAAAACTCGTCGAAGACTTCGGCGATGAGATTCTCGCCGCCAGCCTCCTCGTTCACAAAGGAGAAATCAGGAACAGTTCGTCCAGGGAGATGGTGGAGGGAAAGAAATGATATCGGAATTCTGGATTGCTCTCTATATCGTCGTGATCGCTTCTCTTGCAGGTTATGAAGTCATAACCCGTGTTCCCGTAATGCTTCATACTCCGCTCATGTCCGGTTCCAATTTCATACACGGTGTCGTCCTCGTCGGTGCAATGATCGCCCTCGGCTATGCGACCACACCTCTCGAACAGGCGATCGGTTTCATAGCTGCCGTAATGGGCGCGCTCAACGTCACTGGCGGATACGTCGTCACCGAACGCATACTGCAGATGTTTGAGAAGAACAAATCCAGGAAGAAGGGGGCATGAATATGCTCGACATATTTGATCCGATATACATCATTGCAGTTTTCTTCTTCATCATTGGTCTGCACAGGATGAGTCATCCGCTGACGGCAAGGAGCGGAATAGTGTGGGCTGGTGGTGCAATGTTTCTGGCAATAGTCGTAACTTTTTTCATGCCGGGAATGCGCAACCTTCCGCTGATGGCAATAGCTATGGTTATCGGCGGAGGTCTTGGCTGGTTCGCCGCGAAGAAGGTGGCTATGACGGACATGCCGCAGATGGTGGCTATATACAACGGCATGGGCGGAGGTTCCGCAGGTGCAATTGCCGCCGTCGAACTTCTCGGAAGCACCTCCAATCCCTCGCTCGCTGCTCTTTCAGTGGCCGGTGCAATGATCGGAGGAATATCCATTGCAGGCAGTGTTGTGGCTTTCCTCAAACTGCAGGGTTGGATAAAACAGAGACCGATAACCTATCCTTTTCAGCAACCGGTAAACATACTCGTGCTGATAATCGCCTTCGTTATGGGGGCGTTCGTTATTGACCCGTCGATACTTCACGGTTCATTCCAGCCCCTTCTCCCGTTCTTCGTTTTCGCAATAGGATACGGCTTTCTGATGACGCTTCCGATCGGCGGAGCCGACATGCCAGTCGTGATATCACTCTTCAACGCACTCACCGGTCTCGCGGTGGCTATGGACGGCTTCGCGCTGGAGAACTTCGCGATGGTCATAGCCGGAACGCTTGTCGGTGCAGCTGGTTCCATGCTCACGCTGATCATGGCTAAGGCAATGAACCGGTCTGTCTTCAGTATACTCTTCGGCGCATTCGGCGCAAAGGAGGAAGAGGGTGTCAGTGTGACCGGCTCTCTCAAGCCCATCGGGGCGGACGACGTTGCGGTCATGCTCGCATATGCAAACAGCGTCATCATTGCTCCTGGCTACGGCATGGCCGTCGCTCAGGCTCAGCAAAAAGTCAAGGAGCTTACGGATCAGCTTGCATCAAGGGGTGTTTCAGTCAAATTTGCCATTCATCCGGTTGCCGGCAGAATGCCCGGACACATGAACGTGCTTCTCGCCGAAGCAGGCGTTCCGTATGATCGCCTGTTTGACCGGGATGAAATCAATCAGGAGTTTCCGAATACCGACGTGGTGCTCGTGATCGGGGCCAACGACGTTGTCAATCCAGCCGCAAGGAGGCAGGGAAGCCCGCTTTACGGCATGCCGATACTCGATGTGGACAAGGCGAAGAACGTGATAGTGCTCAAGAGAGGGCAGGGAAAGGGCTTCTCGGGCATCGAGAATGAACTCTTCTATGCGGACAATGCAAAAATGCTTTACGGAGATGCGCAGGAGACCGTGGGCAGGCTCGTACAGTCGCTGAAGAAGCTGTGATGCCGCTGTTCGGCAGCTGAAATTCAGAACCTGCCGCCGCGGCGTGCATGTGCATTCTCCGATGCACGAGCTGCCGAAGCACCGATATACTCAAGGCATTCAGCTGCACACGAATTCAGCACTGATTCCATGTCTCCTTCTGTGTCAAGTCCGGCGGCGCCTGCATGTCCACCGCACGTGCCTCCGAATCCACTGGCGATCCTGCCAAAGAGTGTCACGAGATTGATTGATGCACGAGCCGCCCGCTCCCCTGTGCGGCCCGTTACCCTGACGGCGCCTTCAGACGAGGAGGCCACAAATGCCACATCGCAACCTGCGCCTATGAGTGCAGAAGCGACGCTCGATTCATAGGCCGATGTGTGGCTGCAGCACACAGTGTATCCGCCGGCTGTCCTGAAGACCATTCTCTGCATGCCTTTCAGTAT
>JAKABN010000160.1 GCA_021796895.1 Thermoplasmata archaeon
CCTTTCCAAACAGTCTCTGCATCGCCCCGTCAATCAGCATGTTTCCCGGTCCGGTGTCGAAACCGCTGACCTTCTTTCCCAGCAGGGTGATGTTTGCTATGCCGCCGATGTTGAGCACTGCGGAACCGCGGGGAAAGAGAAGGCTGTCTCCACCTGGAACGAGGGGAGCGCCCATGCCCCCGGCCGCAACATCAGCATAGCGCAAATCTGTCAGCACGGGTCTGCCAAGCGAAAGAGCGAGCGGCTCCACTGCACCGATCTGCAACGTTCCGCCGCCGGTCCGCGACATCTGCTCATCGTGGTATAGGGTATGGCCCGAGAATACAGCAAAGTCCACTTCATGACGGAGAGAGCGGGATGCTGCGACCAGCGCACTGCCCAACCCCCAGTGAGCATCGCAAATGGACGACAGCGATGCACTGCCACCGTTCGTCACAGAAAGGAGCAGCGATTTCAGAGAACTGTCGAATCGCCTGCTGCCCTTCTGCAGCACGCGCACCGAAACGATGCCGCGCAACTCCCGCACATCCAGACACGCCCATGTGAGCCCGTCGGTGGAAGTTCCGGACATTACAGAAAATATTTTCAATACAGTCGCCCTGCTCCCATATGCCGACGTATTAAAAGAGCATTCGTTGAAGGACGGTGCGTCGCGTTTTTGGTTACAATCTCCGGAGGAGGAATGATGTCAGTAACATTGAGCGGAAATGATGTGTTTGAGGGAAGAGCTGTAACACAGTTGAGGGGAAAGAGCGTCGGCGTCATTACGAATCACTCCGGTCTCGACTCACGCTGGATGTGGCTGCCGGAGAAGCTCAAGGCAGCAGGCGTGAAGGTTGAGAAGCTCTTTTCACCGGAGCATGGGCCTTATGGCGTGGCAAAGGAGGGAGAGGAACTCCACAGCTATTTCGATGAGGCGCTTGAAACACAGGTCGTCAGCCTGTACGGCCAGAGAAGAGAGATGAATGCCGGTGACATTTCGGATCTGGATTTCCTGCTTTATGACATGCAGGACGCAGGGGTGAGATTCTACACCTATGTGTCGACGCTCAAAAGTGCGGTTGACGCATGCGTCTCGGCTGGCCGAATTCTGACTGTTCTTGACAGACCGGACCCTCTTAACGGTTCAAAAGTCAGGGGTCCGATGCTGGACGACGGACTGAAGAGCTTTGTTGGAATCGATGCCATACCCCTCCAGTACGGCATGACACCAGGGGAGCTTGCCTCATACTGGGCGCATGGTAAGGACTCTGTGAATGTCGTCCGCATGAGAATGTGGAAGAGGAAAATGTGGTATGATGAGACCGGTCTGCCGTTTGCGGCACCCTCGCCCAATCTCCCGGATATGCAGTCTGTGATGCTGTATCCTGGACTGGCAGTGCTGGAAGGCATAAATGTGAGCGTTGGAAGAGGAACCACCCGCCCGTTCAGGCTCATCGGTGCTCCATGGCTCGACGGCCACAGGCTTGTCGATGAGGTAAGGACTGTTCCGGGTATCGTGGCAAGGTTTGCCAGATTCATTCCGATGCACGGAAAATTCAGTGATGAAATCTGTGAGGGAGCAGAAATATCAGCCATGGACAGGGAGAGAGCCGATCCTGTTCTGCTTGGGGTGAAAATACTTCACCATCTTTCGGGGCTCGAGGGAACAGTGTGGACGAGAAACGGGAAGAGGCTGTGGGCCGAGGCCATCACCGGCGTGACCGGGATCGACAGAATGGTTGCGAGGAACGAACCGGAGCGGATGCTGGCGTCGTGGAACAGGGACGCCGCTGCATTCAGAAAACGGACGGCCAGATTCCTTATTTACGACTGAGGCGGGCGATTGCCCTTTCAATGCTGTAATCTTCCGATCTCAGGGCAGCCTCCGCCCTGCCTGCGGTGCATCCGGTGCGTTCAGAGACAATTGCGACAGCCCTCTTCCTGAGTTTGAAATTGGTCGCATGCATGCCGATCATGCTGTTTCCTGCGACCCGTCCGGACCTGATGCCCGCATATGTGCTGACCATATTGAGCACGAGTTTCTGGGCAGTGCCTGCCTTAAGCCTGGTGCTGCCTGTTATCACCTCGGGTCCAGTCTTCACCACGATGGATATATCCGAATGCTTTGTGACAGCCGATTCGGCATTTGAGGTGAGTGACACTGTCCTGCACCCGACATGCCGTGCAAACTTCAGACCTCCGATCACGAACGGCGTCCTGCCCGATGCCGTTATGCCGAAGACGATGTCGCGTGCAGTAAGTTTGTGTTTCTTGAGCGACATGGAAGCAGCAGAAGAGTCGTCTTCGGCTCCCTCGGCCGCTTCGGTCAGAGCCCTGACGCCGCCGGCCATGATTACATTGAATGTTCCGGGAACGAAACCGAAGGTGGGAAGAAGTTCGGCGACATCCTGGTACGCAATCCTTCCGCTTGTCCCTGCACCCACGTAGAAGACTCTTCCGCCATCAACAACGGCAGAAGAAACGGCGTCTGCCGCCATGCAAATTTCAGGTAAGGCTTTCCTGACAGCGCCTGCCACCAGGGCATCCTCTCTGTTCATCAATGCCATGACCCGTTTTACAGGCATCGATCCGATGGATGATGTTTTCTCATTGGGCAGTTCCGTTTCAAGCTTCAATGTTTGTTCACTCAATTTGATCGAGCTTCAAGATTGTCACCCTTTAAATCAACCTTGCCGTTCCAAATCGCCGGATTGCAGCGCCATTGGGAAGTTTCAAGAACAACTGCAATGTTGCACCTTTCATGATACGCTCTGTCAACTACGCCAGTGTGAACATACCGATGGAAAAGGAGTTCAGAATTTCGCTGGGAAGTACGCGTTCCTATGAAGGTTTCATAATTACTGTCGAGACGGATGATGGGAGGAGAGGATTTGGGGAGTCGGTTCCGACGCCGTTCATAACCGGAGAGACAATGGAATCCATAGGCGCCGCGCTCGAGCTGCTGAAACATGCCATAGAGGGCATGGAGGAGACTGACACCGAACAGATAGGAGACGTGATGGAAAGAACAGTCGTCGGCTCCTACGCCGCGAAGTGCGGCGTCGATACTGCACTGTGGGACCTGATTGGCAAAAAGGCGGGAGTTCCGCTCTACAGACTGCTCGGAGGTTACAGGAACAGCATCAGGACATCATTTACTGTTGACATAGGTCCACTGGAGGAAGTGGAGAAATACACAAAACAGTTCGTCGAAGAGGGACTCAGAACCATCAAGGTCAAGCTGGGAAAGGGTCTGCGGGAGGATTATGAAAGGGTGAAGAAGACCAGGCAGACAGCCGGAGACGACGTCGTGATTTATGTGGATTTCAATCAGTCGTATTCCGCAAAGAAAGCGGTTGAACTCTCGAGGAACATACACAAATTTGAACTGGAGTTTCTTGAGCAACCAACGCCTTCACACGATATAGCGGCGCTCAAATTTGTCAGGGAGCACAGCGATATACCTGTCATGGCCGACGAGTCGGTGCACGGACCCGAGGATGCCATGAAGATTGTCATGAACGAGGCTGCAGACATGATAAACATGAAGATGATGAAGGCAGGCGGCATAACCCGTGGCAGGAAGACTATAGACATAGCCGAAGCGGCAGGACTTCCCGTTATGATCGGATGCATGGTGGAAACAAAAGTTGCAGTCACGGCCGGAACACACCTTGCACTGGGCATGAAGAACGTGAAATATGCCGATCTTGACGGATACTCGAGCCTGAAGAAGGAGATAACTACCGGAGGCCTGCAGCTGAAGAACGGTGAGAACACTGTGTCGGGAAGACCTGGACTGGGTCTAGATGTCTCTCTCAAATGAGCTGCGCTCGCAGTCCCGCGAAGCCTGCAGACTCTGGAATGAGCTGTTGAAGCAGGATCCTGTAAGCGAGGACCTGATAAGACTCAAATTCTCGGATAATGAGTTCGCAAAACCGGTCCTCCCGTTCGCGCACGCCGGCGGGGCTTTTGCGCTCACCTGCACGAGATCCGGACGCTTTCTTCATGATGACGATGCCGGAACAGCGTGGATCATGGCACTGGGCTTTCGGGATGAAGACGCAATGGGAAAGCTCATCGACTCGCAACTGTCCGTGCTGAAAAAGAGAGGTGTTACGCGCATACTGTGCGCCGGTTTCACACCGACGTATTTCTTTCCGGGCATAG
>JAKABN010000161.1 GCA_021796895.1 Thermoplasmata archaeon
CGGCATGTCCTCTTCCGTTTCAAGAACATTCAGGCTGGCAAAATACACCGAGATTGTTCCATGCGTTCAGACTGATGCGTTTGCCGGAGAACTGAACAGAGGCGACGCGGTGCGCCTGTATTTCGGCAGGGACATCGCGCCCGGTTTTTTTGCATGGGTGATTCCGGCGGGAGACTTCGCCCGCATCGGGCTGGGAACCACAGGAACAGTTGTGCCGGCCTCGCACTACTTCGAACTCTTTCTGAAGAAGCTCGGCGTGAAGAGAACACTGAATGTGACGGCCGGACCGATTCCACTGGGGAATCGCGGAAGGATGGTGGACGACGGAGTCATGCTCATAGGCGATTCGGCGGGACAGGCCAAACCGATATCCGGGGGAGGCATTTTCACGGGAATGGCCGCGGCGGATATAGCCGCGAAGATCGCCTCGGAAGCGCTGGAATCAGGTGATCTGGGCAGAGGATATCTTTCAAGGTACGAAAAGGAATGGAGGCGCGGAATAGGGAAGGAGCTTGAAAGGGCTGCGCTCGTCAGGAGAATATTCCTCGAGATGGACGACAGACATCTCGACTCACTCTTCAGGACACTCGGTGAAAGCACACTGATGGATATCCTCAGCAGAGGGGATATCGATTTTCCGACTGAACTCTCCCCCCTTGTCCTGTCCAGGGCGCCCGGGCTGCTCAGGTACTCCCCACAGCTTATCAGGGCGCTTCTCTGACTTTTTCGTGCGATTTGCCGTGCACGCGCCTGTGCGTTCTCCTGTAGGAGAAAAAGGCGGCGGTTCCGAACGCGGCAGCAAGCACACCGGATGCGAAGAAGAGATACCAGGGCGCCGGCGTATTGACGCCGAAGGAGGTGTCCGGCAGTATGCCGGCAAAACCCAGGGTACTGTTGAGATACGTGTAGTTCAGATATGCGAAACTGCCGTTCTGGACATAGATTTTCTGCCACTGCACCGGGGAGAAAAAGCCCCTGGACGCCATCCTGTACAGCGTGAAGCCGATGGTAAAGATGATTGACATGGAAACCATATAGGTTCCCTCGTTGAAAAATGTGCCGTGCGGTGTGCCGTAACCTGTCTGCAGGGGAAAGCTGAAATTATACGATGCATTGACAGGGATGCTGGAAACTGTCAGCGATTCCGCCGGCTGACCCGAGCCCATGAAACGGGGAAGGTGCGAAGAGGGAATGGAAGATGACGGAACATACGCTGAGCCGTCCACAAAGGCGTAGATGGACAGTGTCATGACTATGTTATCCATACTCCTGTTGAAGGCGTTGCTCACATCCACCGACAGCGTCCCCGACTGTCCGGGCTGCAGATCCGGCGATGAAACGGAACGGACAAGGCTGTTCGCATAGGTTTGCTGCCCGTAAACCGGAGACACCGAGGACAGGGACAGGAGCGCCACTGCAAAAACAGTCAAAAGCTTATGGCGGAGCACGATCTCATGATTTTGTGTCACGTATTAAAGACTCACTGAGATGCAGCGGGCACAGACATGCACGGGCAGAACATCGCGTGCCCGGGAGGCGGCACATGCACAATCGCGGCATCGCAAGCAGCAACACATTCATGAAAAGGCGCTTGACACAGAAAGGTGCGGGCCGATGAAGGTCAGAAGGAGCGGCAAGGCGCGTTTGACTCCCTATTCGCTCGCGGTTTCGCTGGCCGATGTACCGGACCGGCTGAAATATCTCCTGCCAAGGAAATGGGAAACTGTCGGGAATATTGCAATATTAAAGCTCAGGGACGAACTCAGACCATACGATGAGCAGGTAGGCTCCGCATACGCCAGGGCTCTGGGGGCGGTCAGCGTGTTTGCCGTTGAGGGATTGATCAGCGGAGAGTACAGGAGACCGTCGCTTCGCCTGATATACGGCCGGAGCGGAGAGACGGTGCATCACGAAAACGGCGTTGATTACGTCATAGACGTGGCGACGGTGATGTTCTCTTCAGCGAATCACGATGAACGCATCAGGATGGCTGCGCTCGCCTGCGAAGGCGAAACAATCGTGGACATGTTCGCGGGCATCGGACACCTGTCAATGCCGATTGCAGTCCACTCTGCTCCGGCGAGGATAATAGCCTCTGAGGCAAGTTACCAGACATACCGCTATCTGCTCAGAACCATCGATGCAAACGGCGTCCGCGACGTCTACGATGCGGTGAACATCGACAACAGGCTGCTCGAAGTGAAGGGGGCCGACAGGGTAATTATGGGATACCTGATGAACACGAGAGAGTGGCTTGATGCCGCCATAGGCATGTGCAGAAAGGGCGCCACCATACATCTGCATGAAGCTGTACGCCGCAATGCCATCGACGAGTGGAAGGAGAGCATTTTGTCTGATTACGGCATGGGCAGAGTGGCAATTCGCTCAGTGCGCAGAGTCAAGGGATATTCTGCGCTTCTCGACCACATGGTCGCGGATCTGACATATAATGGATAGCGTAAACCCGCGAATTTATTCGTGGGAGGATGCCAGTGTTACAAAATTAATTAGTAGTTAGACGGGATTGAATAACAGAAGTGTTTCTGATGAGCGAACGCGAGGACTATGCAAGAGGTTATCTCAAGGGTTTCGAGGACGCCCTGAATGAAGTGTGGACCGAAGTTCTTTCCCTGGGAAGCAGGGCATACTCGTCGCACGAACTCCAGATACTTGCCAGGACAAGGAAGAGCATGATTCAGCAGTCTGTCGACGTGAAACGACTGGAGCTGCAGAAGATGTTCGGCGTCATTCTGACCAAACCCAACAGGGAAGTGCCGGCAGAGTTCACTATCAGGGAAGGCAGCTCTATTGTAGTGCGCGAGGAAAAGCCCGACAGGGCATTTGCAATTTACAGATCGATGCTCTCAGGCGGCTCCACCGGCCTGTCGGTGACGCGCACGGACCCTAACAGAATAATAGAAAAATATCATCTGGACACCGACAGGACAGTGTTTGTGTGGCTGACCAAAATTGAGAAGGATGAAATAGTGCAGGGCGGGAGAAGATACCTGATACGGAACAACCTGCCCAACCTCGCTGCCGAGATACGCACTTTCTACGGCCGCGCCAAAGGAGGCATCGTCATACTGGAGGGAATCGAATATCTGGTGACGCAGTATGAGTTCAGGCCAGTGCTCAGATTCATACAGATGGTCAGAGAACAGGCGGAGTACAGCAGCGGCTACTTCATCGTAACCGTCGATCCGCAGACGATTGAAGATCGCGACTACAGGCTTCTCGAAAAGGAAATGAGCCTGACTGTGTAGAGGCTGAGCGACGGAACTCAGTCCTGATCAGTTCCCGACTTTTTTCCGTTTCCGCCGAACTTTATAGCCGCCTGGGCGGCAGCCAGTCGCGCGATTGGCACCCTGAACGGCGAGCAACTGACATAATCTAGACCGGCAACCTGAAAGAAGTCAATACTCGCGGGGTCCCCTCCATGCTCGCCGCATATGCCTATCTCCAGACTGCTCTTGACCCTCTTCCCCTTCTGGATGCACATCTTCACCATCGCGCCGACGCCCCTGACGTCAATGCTCTGGAATGGATCGGCCTCCAGCAGATTCTTTGCCACGTACTCAGGCAGGAATCTGCCTGCGTCGTCCCTGCTCAGGCCGAGTACCGTCTGCGTGAGATCGTTGGTCCCGAGAGAGAAGAAGTCAGTGACTCTGGCAATTTCATCGGAAAGAATTGCAGCTCTCGGAAGTTCAATCATTGTTCCGACGAGATATTTCAATTCGATGCCATACGCCCCCATGACTTCGGCGGCCACAGCATCTATCTGCGGCCTCAGGAGATCTATTTCCTCGCGTCCCTCTACCAGCGGTATCATTATTTCCGGTGTCACTTCGATGTTTTCATTCTTCTTCAGTTCGCATGCGGCCTCGAATATGGCCCTGTACTGCATTTCATAGACTTCAGGAAACGTCACAGCGAGCCTGCAGCCCCGGTGACCGAGCATAGGGTTCAGTTCCCGCAGAGCGACTGCTCTTGATTTTACCTCTTCCGGCGTGATTCCCATTTCCTGCGCGAGCCTCGACGCCTCGTCCTCCCCCTTGGGCAGGAATTCATGCAGCGGCGGATCCAGCAGCCTTATGATTACGGGATACTCGCCCATTTCCCTGAACAGGCCCATGAAATC
>JAKABN010000162.1 GCA_021796895.1 Thermoplasmata archaeon
AATCTGGTTAACGCATT
Organism: Thermoplasmata archaeon; assembly: GCA_021796895.1. GTDB lineage: Archaea > Thermoplasmatota > Thermoplasmata > Sysuiplasmatales > Sysuiplasmataceae > Sysuiplasma. The sequence continues at coordinate 18 of JAKABN010000162.1, forward strand.
TTAGAACGAGATTGAAATCATTTTCAGCTATGAGGTATTCGAGGCCGTCGAGGAACAGCGTGAACCTTCTCCCGGAGTCTGCGACATGTTTCACCATGGAAACCAGCCGGCCCAGCGATGCCGGCGGAATTCTTCCGTCACCGACCATGTTTGTCAGCCAGTAATACTGCGAATTGATGAATACCGAGAGCGACCTTATCTTTTCAGGATACGTGCGACTTATGGAGATGAATGGTACATCACACGGAACCGAAGACTCGATGAAACCGAGTGCCTCCTCGGTATGCCTGAACCTGAGAACATATATGTCTCCAGGCTTCGAGGCCAGATGTTCCATCTCGTTCTGCTCGCCGCTCACGGCTACGCTATCCATCCCGATTGCTCCCGTAGTCTTCAGTCTTAGAGTGCAGTACTGGCTAACGGACGGATTATATAAACAAGGTTCAGCTTGATTATTGATGTTGATAATGTGCCAAGGTATGCCAGCATGCTACGCGTTCCGTGATGCAATGTCAGCGACTGAACACTGAATGTCCTGCGAAACCGATTTCCGGATGTTTTCTCTCAATTTCCAGCAGTCTGTTGTACTTGACAACACGTTCTCCCCTGGCAGGTGCGCCCGTCTTTATCTGTCCTGTCCCCGTTCCCACCGCCAGATCCGCAATAAAATCGTCCGCTGTCTCACCCGATCTGTGGCTGACGACGGTGTTCATGCCCGCGCCGATAGCCAGCAGCGTGCTGTCTACTGTCTCCGAGACTGTGCCTATCTGATTGAGTTTTATCAGAACGGCGCTGGTACTCTTCTTCTCTATTCCAAGTCTGATTCTCGATGTGTTTGTCGCATAGAGATCATCACCAATGACCTGGAGTCTTTTTCCAGCAGCCGCACGGAATGCGGCAAAATCGTCAAAGGCTTCCTCGTCGAAAGGATCTTCGATGGAAACCAGCGGGTATTTGGAAGCCAGTGAAAGGTAATGATCTGAAAGCTCGGCGGGCTCCAGTTCCATGCCGTCCATGCGATATTTGCCGTTCCTGTAGAATTCGGAGGCAGCGGCGTCGATTGCGAGATAAACCTCCTTTCCGGGGGAATATCCGGCTTCGGATATCGCCACCGTTATTGCATCCAGTGCCTCGGCGGTTCTGGAAACCGGTGGGGCGAAGCCCCCTTCGTCTCCTATGTTCACGGCTAACGGTCCGAATTTTTTCTTCAGATGAGTTTTCAGATGCTGATATATTTCCGATGCGCATCTGAGAGCATCGGAGAACTTCACGAAACCCGACGGCACTATCTGAAATTCTTGCACAGCGAGTTCCCCGCCTGCGTGGACTCCTCCGTTTATTATATTGAGGAGAGGGACAGGCATTACGGGGTCACGGCCAGAAAAGGAAGAAAGGAACTGAAACAGCTCAGAACCGTTCTCTGAAGAGATGAGCCTGGCTGCGGCCATGGAAACACCCAGTATGGCGTTTGCACCCAGTGCGGATTTGTTCGGCGTACCGTCGCGCATTATCATCGCGCTGTCAATCTCCCTCAGGCCGGAGAATTCCTTTCCGCAAATCGTTTCCGATATGGCTCCGTTGACATTGGACACGGCCCTCAACACTCCTTTTCCTCCAAACTCCATGCCGCCGTCCCTGAGTTCCAGTGCCTCATGTTTCCCCGTGCTTGCTCCGGAAGGAACCTGTGCTCTGAACTCTCCCGGTCCTCCCGAAACCCAGGTTTCGACTGTGGGATTTCCCCTCGAGTCTAGTATCTGGTCAGCTCTGACTGATGTCAGTTTCACCATCGACGTGTCCCCCGTTCAAACATGCATGTGCCACCGTCCTATGTTTATGGTAATCGGTTCACTTGTTCTTCATGGCATTCTTTCTTCTTTCCTTGGATGTGTACCCGGTAACCTTTACCAGGAATCTGTTGAATTTCCCTATGGTGTCTGATGCAGTTTCGTCGCTCACTTCCTTATTGCTTTCAGTTTCCACGCAGAGCTGTCCTTTTTCGCCAAGCCAGCACTCGATTCTCCTTAGCGCTCCGAATGATGCCTGCACATGCCCGTTCTTTTCCTCTGCCATGCCGAACTCTCCCCGCATCTCCTCGGCAATTTTTCCGACAGTCATTTCCTTCCTGATTTTTTTCTTTATTTCATACTCCTGCAAATTCATCACCATCTCAGCTTACGTCGAATCTGTAGTCCTGTTCGGTATAGAACGCTCCCAGATTTGAGAGCTTCAGATCCTCCTTCCATATACTCCTGCACCGGCAATCAAGACCGTCGAGAACAGAGATGCGCTGATGCCTTGAAAAATCTGCAATCGCCTCCAGCACTCGTTTGTCACATTTGCCGCAGTTGTGTGCACCTCTCACTGTTCCCGCGCCTGTGGGTTTGCTCATGACGCGTGTTCCGCTTTCTGCAGATCTTCTAAGAACTTCAACGACGCTCCAGAGCCAGGGGGGCCTGTATGCACCCTTTTTCCAGAGGAGTTCCACGATGGTATCCTTCTGTATGTTAGTAGGATTGACGGAAACAGTGTTCGAAAGCGACGAAACCAGCTGCGCTGTCCTCACCGCATCGTCTATGGCATCAGCCTCAGATGTGAACGGCGGTTTCAGCATGAGATAACTCTTGATCTTGAAACCCATTGAACCGGCGAGTCTTGCAGTCCTCATGAAGTGGGAAAAATTGGATGGCTTATTTACCGAATAGTTAAGCACCATGTCGTTGGCGCTCTCGAGCCCCACCGCGAGCATGATTTTATCGCTGAAATCAGAAATATGGCCAAGTGTCGCCGATGTTATGTATTCGTGTCTGGTCTCAACAACAATGCGCTCGACCCTCGCTGAAGCGTCCTCCAGTATTCTTCTTCTCAAAACAGGCGATATTTCGAATGTGTCCAGGAAGCTTCCCGATGTGTATATCTTCAGAACTTTCTGGTCGCTGAGGTTCCTGAGTGCGCTCAGATACTGCTGCCAGATGCTCTCTTCTGTAGCGGCTGACGACGACTCGTTTGTATAGCCGCACATGCTGCAGCCAGACCTTAATGCCCACGAACATCCTCGCGTGGCGAGTATGACGACAAGCGCCTTGCAATCTTTCCCGTCTACAGATTCCTCTTCGGTCCAGCAGGAAACGTAGCTGTACGGATCAAGATTCCTTTTTGCCTTTGAACGCTCGCGGGTTCCCGCTTCTCTGATACGGCGCAGCAGTGGTTGGGAAAGCGATGCGACGGATCCAACCTGCTGCATATGTGTCATATGCCGACGACTAACATGGCTGCGGTAATAAAATTTGCCCAAGCGCAACGCCGACGGTTTGAGCGGATTCAACAGTCTCTGCAGCGGGCAGCCTGCGAAGCTCTCACACAATTGAATTTTTCATTGAAACCGCGAACGTGAAAGCACACCCTCTGCATCGGCCCACAGTTCCTGCAAAATTATTTACACGGCCTCAGGATTGTGTTTTAAGATGACTGCGGCAGAGAGGATACACGACATACTCGATTACGCCCAGGAGATTGTTACGGAGACGGAGCTGACGGAGCTGTTGAACGGCGAGAGAAAGCCAAAGGCATACATCGGCTTTGAGCCGTCGGGTTATCTGCATGTCGGAAGTTTTTTCATAACCTCTCGAATGATCAATCTCCTTCTCGATGCCGGTTTTGACGTCACAGTCCTGCTGGCCGACTGGCACGCATTCATCAACGACAAGCTCGGCGGAAAGCTGGAAAGCATAAGGAACTGCGGAAAATACATGCAGGATGCATTCTCATTCGGAGCCGGCGACAGACAGGGCCTCTCCTTTGTTTTTGCATCTGAGCTGATCGGAGATAGCGATTACTGGGCGGACCTTATACGCAACGCAAAATCGATCACTCTTTCCAGATTGAAGAGGGCCATGACCATAATGGGGAGGGGCGAGGATGAGGCGGAGCTGGATTCCTCCAAGCTGATTTACCCGCTGATGCAGGTGACAGACATTTTCAGGCTGCAGGCAGATGTAGCGTATGCGGGCATGGATCAGCGCCGTGCACACATGCTCGCCAGAGAGGTGGCCGAGGACAGGGGATTGAAGAAACCCGTCGCTCTGCACACGCCCATTCTTTCCAGCCTTAAAGG
>JAKABN010000163.1 GCA_021796895.1 Thermoplasmata archaeon
ACTTTCATTCATAGTCATCAGTTCACCTGATAATCAGTTATACTGACTATATTTAAAAATCTTGTGATCTTGTATAAGTACCGGACTCCAAACTAAAAGATATTATGGACCCAGCGGGATTTGAACCCGCGGCCTCCGCCTTGCGAAGGCGGCGATCTGAAGTGGTCTTGAGACTTCCACTGATCTATGGGCCCGTTTTGTGCACATACCTATATCGGCGCAGTGTGTAACGCCCTCATGTTCTTAATCTGTTTTACCGCACGCTCTGTGATCTCTGCCGCGTGTCCGGTGTAGGTAGTGGCATCGAGCAGTTTATCAAGCTCCTCAGGGCTGATTGCACTCGCGATATTCTCCGCAGACAGAAGAACCTCCCTGAAAGAGATGCTGCCCTCCACAGACTTCATGGCTGCATTTCTCACAGCCTCGTGAGCTTCCTGTCTCCCCATCTTCTCCGCCAGATGAAGCATCACCCTCTCAGCCATTATGAGCCCCTTCGCCCTTTCGAGATTGCGGGCCATATTTTCCCTTTTCAGCTGCAGATTTGCGAAAATATCCCTCGTCTTTGTGAGTATGTCATCCGTGAGCACGAGCACGTGGGGAATGATTATTCTCTCGGCGCTCGAATTGGTTAGATCCCTCTCGTGCCACAATATCATATTTTCAAACGACGGCGTGACGAACGCCCTGACAATGCGTGCGAGACCGCAGACATTTTCCGCCTTGACAGGATTGCGCTTCTGAGCCATGGTGGAGCTACCAACCTGTTTTGAAGAATCGAAGTACTCCTCGACCTCGTCGATCTCCGTTCTCTGCAGATTCCTCACTTCGGTGGCCATGCGCTCGCATGTTGTCACGGCGTTCGACAGGACGCTGACCATTTCGGCATACCTGTCCCTGCCGACGATCTGACCGCTTGCCTGCTCCAGGCTTATGCCGAGCCTTTCCATAATATCCTCCTGTATGCTGAAGAAACTCTTACCGAAAGATGCGCCCGTTCCGACTGCGCCAGACATCTTTCCGACCACGACTCGCTTCTCGCATTCATCAATTCTCTCAAGCTGCCTGTCCAGTTCCAGGAGGTACACAGAGAGTTTGAATCCGAATGTAATGGGCAGCGCGGCCTGACCGTGAGTCCTGCCCAGCATGATAGTATCCTTTTCCGCGAGTGCCCTGTCGGCTATGACAGTCTCGAGGTCAACGATGTCTGACTTGATTATGCGCAGGGCATCTCTGAGCTGCAGCGCCGTCGAAGTGTCTATTATGTCGTTCGAGGTCGCGCCAAAATGAACGTAGGGAGCACCCCTTCCGGCAACATCACTCAGTGCCTTGACGACGGCCATCACATCGTGTCCGATGTCCTTCTCGATTTCGCGCACTGTCTCCGCCTTGACCTTTCCGCCGGTAACTGCCTTCTCTATGTCCTTGGCAGCCTCCTTCGGTATTATGCCGTACTTGGACTGGGATTGTGCCAGTGCTGCTTCGACCTTCAGCATGGCGCCCAGCCTGGCGCCCTCTTCGAAGAGGGAGAGCATCTCCGCTCTGCCATATCTGTAATCAATCGGGCAGACGTTCATCTTGAAATCACATATTGGCATGCAACAGGTAAATAATATCATTTACTCTAGGTTCTTTCAAGTTAGCGGTCGATAGCGTAACCGATTGAATCCGCTGTGTGGAGGATGTCAATACACGGATTGAGAATCTGAAGGCAACTAACTATAAGGATGGAAAAACTCAGGTGGTGTCGCCGGAGCCAATGAATTAAATTCTATCAGAATTTACCCCATTTGCCTCTGGCAGGATGTAAACAGATGGACTACACTGAAAGACGAGGAGAACTTCCGCCTGAACTGATTAAGTTCTTTCTGGCACCGGGAGGTCATTCTCTTGTCATAAAGGGAGAAGCGGGCACGGGAAAGACGACGCTCGCACTCCAGCTCATAGAAACGATGTCCGATAATGATAATCAGTACTATCTCTCGTCTCGTGTTTCCGACGAGTCCCTTTACAGGCAGTTTCCGTGGCTCAAAGAGAGCGCGGAGAAGATCAGACTGCTCAAGGCAGGAAAAGCATTTCTGCTGCACATGGGCTCAGGGCGGAGAAGCATGTTCGAGCAGAGCGAGGGTGTGAAACAGACCGACTCTGCCGATGTGGGCCCGGCGCTGGAACTTCTGAGGGCATTCAACGATTCGGGTGAAAGGCTGACAATCGACAGAACCGAGCTGCACAGACTGGAGGGGCAGATTGAAGAGGGCACAGTATCGGCAACCGAAGAAATTGCTCCCAACCGCATTTCATTTGACAGCAATTCTGTGGACATAGTGGTAGGCAGGCTGCTGCCGGAACTGGAGGTAGCCTATGACAGGGTGGAGGAACGGCTGCCTGACAGAAGTCTCGTTGTCATCGACAGCATCGATGGTCTTGGTGAGAAGTATGACATCTCACCCGAGAGACTGCTCACTGTCATACAGAAAGATATTGTCGAGGGGTCTGGAGCTAATGTTGTCTACGTGCTGGAGTCTGCAGGAGGAACGCACATGGACTACCTTGGGGACGGTGTCGTTTCCCTTTCCTCCACAGAAATATCCGGAAGGCGTGCCAGAGTGATGGAGCTGGAGAAGCTCAGGGGGGTGAAGGTGGACAGGCACAAGTACATGTTTACGCTTGTAAACGGGAGGCTTGAGACGTTCCCTGCGTCCCCGAACACCATAACCCATGCAGAGAAGAAATGGAAACCACTGCACGAGCCGGGGCAGGAAACGGCATCCTTCGGCTGCAGGCAACTGGACGAGATTTTCGGAGGATTGCAGTACGGGAGCGTTACGCTCATAGAAGTGGGAGAAAATGTTCCTTCGGTCTATTCCGACGTGATACAGAACGCGATGGTGGCAAACTTCGCATACAAGAACAGCGGTGTCGCGTGGATACCCTCGAGGAAGGCGAGCTACGACATACTGCACGACAGAATATCCGCCATGATAGGGGAGGACAGATTCGAGCGCAATGTCAGGATATTTGAGCAAAGTTCCTCGGCACCTACGGACATACCCTATCTAATATCGCTGGAAGGTAACAAGCTGCTCACCGATCTTAAGTGGGAAACGATTGAATACAATCTGATGGAGTCGAGTCATCCTTTCCTTTCCCTGCTGGGCTTCGACATACTGGAATCCATGTACGGCTACGAAAACGACAAGGGACTGCTTGACGGGCTGGTCGAGCATGTTGGCGCAATAAGACGCGGAAAACATGTAATGGTTGCGCAGGCGCTCAGCTCAAGCAAGCTTTACCTCCAGTGGCTCAGCGACATTTCGCTCATGCACATCAAGATGGAGAACATAGAAGGCACTGTGATGATGCATGGCATGAAGCCATATACACAGTTCTACGGTATGATGCCGAACACCGAGTCGGATGACAGCATACCGCTGAACCTGATACCCATAGCCTGAGACCCAAATACAAAGGTATAATGCCATCCCGCGCATCAAAGGTGGGCATGGAGATGCGCACGCCGAGGCGGCGGTCCCTTGACGAGAAGAAGGGCACTGCGGGCGGCAGGAGCATTCCTTTTAGCTTCAGGACGGCACATTACCTGCGACTTCTCACGGGCGTGAGGGCCTCCAGGCTCTCCGAGCTCGCCGATGGTCTTGAAAGGGTGGATGACATGTCCATTTTCTATCACATCTATCATCCGATATTTTCCGGCCACCTTGTTCCCGAGGAGTATCCAAACGACTTTGCTTACTGGATATCGGATGCGCTGAGAAACTATGACCTTGCAGAGCGCATAGCCGATGTAGACCTTCCGGAGCCGCAGAATCTCGATGTGCTCAGGAAGAGACTGGTGGTCATCATTCGGACGGAGCTGGAACGCGATGGAGACCAGCCGGTGAGGAGGGGATGCGATTTTCACTTCATAACATGCTCCGTGGTCAGCTTCCCGACGGAGTGGAAGGCTGACACGCTCTTCTCATTTCTGGACTCTGTCAGTTCCATCGGCGCAGCGAGCATTGTATACCACAAAGTGGCGGAGCGCTTCTTGAATCTTGACGGCATAAACGGTTTTTCGACCTGGATAAGGGAGAATTTCGGATACGATGAACTTGCAGACAG
>JAKABN010000164.1:0-357 GCA_021796895.1 Thermoplasmata archaeon
CAGGGAAAGGGCATACGGAAGAGTGGCGTCGCTTGTACGTGGAATCGACGACAGGCTGTCTTTCCTTGCCAGCGCCTCTGAACGGCTGAAGGAGGTTCCCCGGGTCGAGGGCGACTATACGGTTGTCGTCGCCGGATTCCCGAACGTGGGCAAGAGCATGTTCATTTCAAACATTTCAAATGCACGCACGAGGGTGGAGCCTTATCCGTTCACCACCACGGAGCTGATTGTCGGGCACAGGCTTGTTGCAGGCAGATCTGTCGCATTTATCGATTGCCCGGGTCTTACGCACAGGGCGCTGGAAACGAAGAACGCATATGAGAAAAAATCACTTCTTGCCATCAGGCATCTTGCATC
>JAKABN010000164.1:367-4113 GCA_021796895.1 Thermoplasmata archaeon
TTTCTGAGCAGCTGGCGCTGCTGGGGGAGCTGAAGAAGGCACTTGCTCCGGCCAGGGTTGTGGTTGCATACAGCAAGGCTGACCTTAAGCTGCCGGAGGGCGATGCACTGTGTTTTTCGGCCCTCACAGGCATCGGCATGGAGCGTGTGATCGATACAGTGGCGGAGGCTATTCCTCCCGCGGAGTTTGATTATCAACTTCGGAAACCCGATTGAGAACGCTTTTGTATAGTCTGAGGCAGATGGAGTCTCCTGCAGACCCGGTGGTCCACTGGCCGAAACGCCCGATATCAGGAGAGCCGCATTTACGTTGAAGAAGGAAGTCGACATGCTCACGGCAGAGTATGCCAACGTCATCAGACTGCTGGAAGACATAGGAAGGACGGCGGCGAAGGAGGACAGGTTTTCTTCAATCCAGAGCGCCATAAAGGTTCTGAGAATGGAACTGGATCGCGAAATGGACATACGGGAGATGAGCAGATTCAGGAGGGAGGTGGTAATGCATGATCCGGACGCCGAGCCGGCCAACGGTGCGATCAGGACGGGCGGGGAGGAAAGAAGCGAAAAGGATTATTACGCCGCTCAGGAAAGCAGAAAGGATGCCGACCAGGGAACCGAAGGGGAGGGCATGCGGCCCTTCCCCGCCGCTCAGAGAAAATCTGCGGACAAGGGCGGCATAAGATCCGTTGAGGATGGTCCGTCAGGCGCCAGAAGGCCGTTCATCCGTGAAACGGATACCGACAGGATAAAGGTAAAGCTCTCTTCCATGAAGATCGAGAAGATGGCATCCAGGGAACGTCAGGGCTCCGAGAAGAGCGTGCTCTCTGGCGAACAGCCGAGACAGGAGGATCGCCAGGGTCTTGTTAAATGCAGGAATTGCGGAGCAATGATCAGCAGCAGATCCGTTGTTTGTGTTTCCTGCGGAGAATTCATAAGATGAGCCGCCGGACTGTCGGGAATTGCGATCGGTAAGCAGTGGATGCCCCTGTGAACGCTTCCATGAAGTGCAAGAATTAATGTATGGAGGATGCCTGACGTGAGGCATCTACAGTTCACGGCTGATTGTCAATGCCAGATGTTGAAATGAGTGATGGGATAAGAGATTATTTCAGGAATCTCGACAGAGGGGCACGTGCGTGCTACGAAATAGCCGCCAGATGCAGGGAACTCGGATTTGATCCTGAGCAGAGAGTGGAGATACCGCTCGCAGAAGACATGGCCGCCCGGGTTGAGGAACTTCTTTCAGACTACAGCGTAAAGGGGATTTCAGACAGAATAAGGCAGCTCTCCGAACTGTACAACAGGGAGGAGATGTCCCTGATCGTCGCCAAAGAGATAGCGCACGGAGAAGGAGAGAGACTGGAACTGCTCGAACGGGCTGTCAGGGTCGGTCTTGCGATTCTCACCGAGGGAATACTGGTAGCTCCGCTTGAGGGAATTGCCGGGGTCAAAATTTCATCCGGCGGAGGGGAAGACTATGTATCGCTCTACTTTTCGGGACCCATAAGATCCGCTGGAGGGACAGGACAGGCTCTGAGCGTTCTGATGGCAGACGTCGTGAGGAGAGAGCTGGGCATAGGCAGATACAGGCCCACTGACGAGGAAGTGGAGCGTTTCAAGGAAGAGATTCCGCTGTACAAGCAGACGCAGCACCTCCAGTATCTTCCAACCTCCGAAGAGATAGAGCTGATTATCAGGAACTGCCCGATATGCATAGACGGCGAGGGAACCGAAGACGTTGAGGTCTCAGGATACAGGGATTTGCCCAGGATCGCCACCAACAGGCTGAGAGGCGGTGCCTGCATAGTGATTGCCGACGGGCTCAGTCAGAAGGCGTCGAAGATCATGAAACATGTTTCATCGCTGAAACTCGACGGCTGGCATTTCCTGGATTCCATGGGCAGCAAAGCGACAGATATAGATGAGGGTGAGGTCAAAATAGCGCCGAGCGAGAAGTATGTCAAGGACATGGTTGCCGGAAGACCCATATTCTGTCATCCGTCACGGGTTGGCGGATTCAGACTCCGGTACGGAAGAGGCAGAACAACGGGGCTCTCCGCAGTCGCGCTCAACCCCTCTAGCATGCTGGTACTCGACGGCTTCATAGCGATCGGGACACAGATAAAACTCGAGAGGCCGGGAAAGGCCGGAGCGGTAACGCCATGCGCCGAGATAGAGGGACCAATCGTTCTTCTGAAAAACGGGGATGTCGTCCAGCTCAACAGTTCGGAAGAGGCGAAGAGAGTGCTTTCCGAAGTGAAGGAGATAATCGATGTCGGGGAGATACTAATACCGTACGGCGAATTTCTTGAGAACAATCATCCTCTGGTTCCCGCAGGCTATTCGCTCGAATGGCATCGTGCAAACCTTCGGAGCAGGACCGGCAGCCTTCCTTCGAACTGGAAGACTCAGTCGTGGGACGAGGCAACCGGCATTTCGGAGAAATACGGCATTCCGCTCCATCCGCGTTTCAACCTGTTCTGGAGCGACATATCGATGGATGAGCTCTACAGGCTCACAGATTACGTTTCCAAGTCCGGAAGAATGGACGGTGAAAGGCTGCGGGTGCCTTCCGGCCCGGAGAAGCAGATACTCGAGAAACTGGGTGTGCTGCACACGGTCGACGGCCGTGATATTATCATAGACCACTATGCGAAACCGCTCATACGCTGTCTGGGGCTTGATGCCAGTAACGGGACGATAACGAGGGTCAGACAGCCGGGCATGTTTTCAACGACGTCAGAGGCAGTATCGGCACTGGCGGGCCTGCAGGTATTGCCGCGTGCTGTCACGAGAATAGGTGCAAGAATGGCGCGTCCCGAGAAGGCTGCAGAGAGAAAGATGAAACCTGCACCCCATGCGCTCTTTCCGCTGGGGCAGGAGGGCGGAATGCAACGGCTGTTCACCGAAGCTCTGAAGAAGGGGCACTACAGGGCGGAGATGAATCAGAGAATTTGCGCCTCTTGCGGCTCCTCCACGTTCCTTTCGAGATGCACATGCGGCACACACACATACTCAAGGAAGCAGTCCGCCCAGTTCAACCTGGATCTCCAGCAGCTGCTGCACACGGCAATGGGGCGCATCGGGGAGAGCAGGATTTACGATATGAAGGGAGTGCAGGGCCTCACTTCGTCGGCAAAGACGCCGGAGGCTGTGGAGAAGGGGATACTCCGTGCAAAACACTCCATCTACGTTTTCAGGGACGGAACGGTTCGGTTCGACATGACTGATGTTCCGCTCACGCATTTCAGGCCTTCGGAGATAGGGCTGTCCGTGGAGAACGCAAGAGCGCTGGGCTATACGGCAGACATGGACGGACGTGAGCTTGTGTCTCCCGACCAGGTATGCGAACTGATGGTCCAGGACATCGTGCCGTCGATCAAGTTTGCGGATTACATGAACAGGGTTGCCGATTTCGTCGATGAAATGCTGGTGAAGCTGTACGGCATGGCGCCGTATTATGCGCTGAAGGACAGGAAAGGGCTGATCGGACAGCTGGCAGTCGGGCTCGCCCCGCACACCTCCGGCGGAATACTGTGCAGGATTATCGGTTTCACAGAATCGAATGTGGGCTTCGGCCATCCATTCTTTCATGCATCGAAGAGGCGCAACGCGGACGGGGATGAAGATTCTGTTATACTGCTTCTCGACGCACTGCTGAATTTCTCGAGATCATACCTTCCGTCCAGCAGAGGCGGCCTGATGGACGCCCCTCTCGTGCTCTCTCTGCGCATCGATCCCAATGAG
>JAKABN010000165.1 GCA_021796895.1 Thermoplasmata archaeon
GGAAGAGTCTGCCGCTGTCGATGCCGTTTCCGCATTCGGCGAAGGCTGTTAGCGCGCTTATTCATATTTCAATATTTGAATATGACACCCGATATATTAGATATAAATCTCAAATAAGGTCGCATGATTCCGCCCCCTCAATCGTGAATCAGGAATCGGCGTGTCAGGAGCCACCACATCGGGGCGGAGGAACACCGGAACCTCTGTAGGGCTAAAACCGATCAGGACAGCGGCATGCGGGCCTGCCGGCCGGTCAGTCTGTACCGGGCCATCTGCAACGGGTGTATTGTGACACACGTGAACGCTCAATAAGCACGATTGACTCGATGGGGAAGACTGAAAATCTTGGCATCGCTCGGCGTATTGAAAAAATGGCTTTTCACGACCAATCACAAGGAAGTCGGCATCCTCTACCTGATAACCTCATTTGTTTTTCTGTTCATAGCAGGCGCCTTTGCCGAAATGATGCGTACCCAGCTCTTCAGGCCCGGCAACACATTCCTCAATGCGGTGGAGTACAATCAGCTTGTGACGGTACACGGACTGCTGATGATACTGTTCTTCATATCTCCACTGGGTTTTGCATTTGCAAATTACTTCGTCCCGATACAGATAGGCGCGAAAGATATGGCCTTTCCAAGGCTAAACGCACTCAGCTACTGGCTGTATCTCTTTGGCGGAATCCTTCTCCTCAGCGGTTTCCTTCTTCCCGGCGGAGCACTGAGCGGCGGATGGACACTTTATGCACCGCTCAACGAGGCTCACTATCTCCCGCAGGCAGGCGAAGATGCGGGCATAGCCGGCATCACGATGCTCGGCGTCTCGCTGATTGTTTCCACTGTCAACTTTGCCGCAACGATCGCGCTGAAAAGGGCCAAAGGAATGAGGCTGATAGATATGCCGATGTTCACATGGTCCATAGTCTTCACCATTGCAATGCTCTGGCTCGTTTTCCCGGAGTTTGCGACGGCGCTCGTTCTGCTGCTCGCCGACCGCATTCTGGGATCGGTAGTCTTTCTTGCCCCCGCGGGCGGTGCGCTGTTGTGGGAACAGATGTTCTGGTTTATGGGACATCCGGAAGTCTACGTCCTCCTGCTTCCCGCGCTCGGTGCTATGTTCGATATAGCCAGTGTTTTCTCTGGAAAGGCTGTCTATGCAAAGAGGCTGATGATTGGCTCGTTTGCAGTGATTTTTGTCATGAGCATGATGGTCTTCATGCATCACATGTTCATGACAGGCGTCAACCTTCTGTGGCTTGAACTGCAGGAGATAACAACCGAACTCATATCCGTACCGTCGGGAGTGCTGATCATCGGCATAATAGCCACGATGCTTCGCGGTCACATAAAGCTCAGGACGCCCATGCTCTTTACGATGGGGGCGGTCATTGTCTTCATCGTGGGAGGCGCTACCGGCGTCATGCAATCTTCGATCGAACTCGATAGCGGGTTCAACGGAGGCTACTGGGTCATAGCGCACTTTCACTACATTCTCGCCGGTACGGTACTCTGGGGTCTCTTCGCAGCACTCTATTACTGGTTCCCGAAGATGACCGGAAAGATGTACAGCGAGAGGCTAGGCGTTCTCCATTTCATCCTCTCATTCATCGGCCTTAACCTGACCTTTGCACCGATGTTCCTTCTGCTCAATATGCCAAGGCGGTATTACACATACTCCCCGGGTTTCGGCTTTTCCCTGCCGAACGAAATAGCCACCATCGGCGCACTGCTCTACGGTTTTGCACAGCTGCTGCCCGTGCTGAACATGCTGTACTCGGTCCGTTCAGGTCAGAAGGCACCTGACAATCCCTGGGGTGGCTCGAGTTTTGAATGGCTCGTTTCGTCACCCGTGCCTGAGTTCAACTTCACCGGCACGCCGTACATCAGCAACGGCAGGTTCATTGTGGGAACCGAAGACAGTGGGCAGGAGGAGCATGGAGGGCTCAATCACCTGAGCCCCTGGCCCTTCTCGATAAGCTTGGGCATATGTCTCGTATTTCTCGGACTCGTGCTCTTTCTCTATGGCTACGGTAACATCGCGCTCGCGCTGGGACTCATGCTTTTCACCATTTCCGCCCTGGGATGGATGAATGACGACTACCATGATTTCTTCCCCGAAGTCGAAAAGGACGGCGTCTCCCCCAAGGAAACATGGCCGTTCCGGAACATGGACAGTATCAGGCTTGGTATGTGGATATTCATATCGGGAGATGTCCTCCTTTTCTCGACACTGATCAGCGGTGCCTTTTTCATCTTCGTTCAGTCGCCTTATTTCGGCGATCCCGTGATAAGCCTCACTGGCAATGCCTCGTTGGACATGGCATCGGTCGTTGTTCTCCTTGCCAGTATAGCGAGCATGTATGCTGCGGCTGAAGGCGCAAAGACGGGAAACAGGGACATGACAGCGGGTGGTTTGCTTCTGACGATATTCTTCGGCGCCTGCTATATTGCTGTCACTGTTGCTAACTGGGGATATCTTGCTTCGGCGGGCGCTGGCATTCAGGCAATGCACGGCAGCGCACTTCTCTCCATATTCTACGATTCGGCAATAGTGCACATTGTTCACATCGCCGGCGGGCTTGCGTTTGTCTGCTACTTTCTTTTCAAAACATACGGAGGAAGGATAGCTGAGAGATCTGTTCCAAGCATCAGCGCACTCCTGTACTTCTGGAGTTTCGTTGCTGTTGCCGGCGTCATAATGATAGGTGCTTTTGCTTTTATGTGAAGGAAGGTATGATGTATGAATCTTGGTAAATCTGCCGTGCAGACAGGAATCGTGGCTGACGAACTCAGAGTTGAGTACATGTCCATGAAATTTCCGCACCGCCGCTGCCGCAAACCGGGCTCAGGGGTGATGTGACGTGTTCCTGGAACTCGCAATTAACTCTGTAACATCTGCGACGTGGCTTTCGCTGTTCAATCTCTATCTCGTCGTCGGCATACCGATATCCGCGTTTGTGATAGGCTGGATCATCTATGTTGTCGTGAAAAACAGGGAGAAGGGAACCACGCCGGCAAGGGAAGACAATGAAGAGTCAATCAGGCCGGGCTTCGTACCCTCATCAGCACGGGGTAAAACGAAACCGTTCAAGTTCTTCATACTGTTCATGGCGGTGCTCTTCCTCGGTCTTACCGCGATCGCGCTGCCTGCTGCGAGTTATACGAGAACGGCTCCCACCGTCCACAGCAACACGCTCACCATCGATGTCTACGCAGCTCAGTGGGTGTGGACATTTCACTATCCCAACGGATACAATGTGACAGGATCTGCACTCATTCGAAACTACACCATAGTGCTTCCGGTGAACACAACACTCATCTTCAGAGTCACGAGTTTGGATGTCATGCATGAGTTTTCGATCCCATCGCTCAAGGTGAGGATCGATGCCTTTCCCGATGTTTGGAACGTGGCGTGGACAAATGTGAGCATGCCGGGAACATACACCGTTTTCTGTACGGAACTGTGCGGACCGGGCCACGCCGATATGTGGGTGAACATCCATCTGGTGAGTCAATCTGAATTCGCTTCATGGTACGCGGGGCAATGAGACACTAAATTTCACCCCTCGTTGACCTAATGGCCCGGACGATTTCCCTGTCCGGCACTCTGGAAAGAATGATCTTCGATTTCTCAAGCAGTGTCAACAACTCTTCCTTTTCCCTCTCGGCTATTTCCGATTTCAGAAAGTTTCGTACAGTTTCGCTCACGTTGATGTTGTACTTTTTCAGAATGGCCTTTTTCTCCCTGTCGATTCTGACAGTGATGCGTTCC
This sequence comes from Thermoplasmata archaeon, assembly GCA_021796895.1. Taxonomy (GTDB): domain Archaea; phylum Thermoplasmatota; class Thermoplasmata; order Sysuiplasmatales; family Sysuiplasmataceae; genus Sysuiplasma. The sequence goes on from JAKABN010000165.1 coordinate 3,772, forward strand.
GTCATGCTAGAATCATATCTCAATTAATCTATATTGCAATTTAGGTGCACATAAACATGAGTTCGTGTCTGCAGAGTTTTTTGAATACCACTGGGCCGCGCGACTCGATTCAGTGACACCAGTCGGAACACCGGGGCGATGATTGGGCGATGTTAGCACAGGCGTCGTTTCGAATGCCCGCTGGAAGCATGTTGCCACCTGAATGGCAACTGCACTGAGATTCATAGAAGCGAATCTGAAAGGCAGCGCACTATCGGCCCGTGCCTGGCCAACCGTTGATATTAAGTGTACTGTTTAATAAGT
>JAKABN010000012.1 GCA_021796895.1 Thermoplasmata archaeon
GCAGGCCGGTGAGGGGGTTTGAAAGAGGGAGCGGGGGGCGCGGTAAGCGTGTGGATGTCCGTAGCAGCAAAAGCGGCACCGATGACAAGCACTATGATGCCTGCCATGAGAATATTCTGGCGCCGTCTGAGTTCCGGCGTAAACTTTCTGCCTGCCGAACCCGCAGAACTGACAGGAGGTCTCTGCTCCGGAAGCGACACATCAGGCTTGTCGGGGGCACCCGGAGCCTGGACGGCAGGGCTTTCCGATTCGTCGGTTCTGTGAAGAATCGTCTTCAGCCGGTCCAGAAGTTGAGTTGCTTCGCCTTCCGAAAGCAGCACAGGCTCTCTGTCGCCCATCTTGATTTCGAAAACATCCTTGCGTGATACATCGACGCGTTTTCCGACAGTTTTTGCCATTCTATCCGACCCGCTATTATGCTTTTTCTCTATAAACCTTTCACCGTCCCGTGTTCGAGGAAACAGACGGTCCTGGATTCCTGTGGCCGCGACCAGTCACGTTCGGCTGAACTGCGATCCCGTCATTAATCATGCAGATGTTGCGAGACGCTTTTCATTTGACAATGACAGCACCGTTCATCCAGCCGGGCGCGAGCATAGCTCCCGCATCACCATACGGTCCGCTGCCGCACAGTGCTTCACACTGCCAGTGATAGGTACCCGGGCTCAGGACAAATGTGGCATATTCCGTCGTGGAAGGAAGCACGGGTATATTCAGGATAGTTTTGCCGTTTTTGAAAACGCTAAAAGTGTGTGCGATATTGTCTTTGGGAAATGAGCTCATCATCACTCCGCCGCTGATGACCGTACCGGAACCTGTGGATTTTCCGGTTGAATTGACGTTTGTATTGTTAACAACAAAAACGGCTCCTCCGCTTGTTCCCGTGACGTTGGCGAACTGGGACGGCACGACAGCGGCGCCGCTGTCATAATTGACTATGGTTATAGCAATCGGAACATTTGCCGGGAGGCTTATGCTGGCCGACGTGATGAGCTTTCCGTCATGCACAACGAAGTATGCAGGTTGTACGCCAATCGTACTGTTGTACCAATTTTCTGTGGTGATTACGAGATCCAGCTGGTAGACGCCTTTACCTGAGCCAGATGCTCCTGAAACGCCTGCAAGTGGACCGTATGAGAACAGAAAACCGGCAAAAATACCCGAGCCGAATACTATTACAACTATGAGTGCCATTGCCTTGTCGAAACTGCCGAATTTCTTCATGATGTATGAGTTACATGTTTGACAATAAATACGTTGTAACTCACATGTCAGGGTAATCTGCAGCAGACGATCTGACAGAGAATATCATGGACGGTCTGTGAGAATCGTGTGCAGATATTGCAGGGCGCCCGACCTGGCGGTTCGAACTTCGCGGTTGCACGAATCCGAAATGTCTATAAGCCGTGCGTGTCATAGAGTTCTATCCGAGGTGATTGGCGCTGATAGGAAACATGTGGGACTGGGCCATTGTGATAATCGTTGCATTGATTTTATTCGGTGGTGCCAACAAGATACCGGAAATGTTCAGATCGTTCGGTAAGGCTGCCGGAGAATTCAAACGCGGACAGATGGAAATCCAGAAGGAACTGGAGAAAGAAGTCCACATCACTGCGGAAAAGAAATAAAGACAGATGCCGTCTTTCCGGATCAGGACAGAGCGCAGGTGCCGTTCATGTCTCTTCTTCCGGGCCGGCATGATTCTCTAACGCGGCTGCGTTCTTTTGCGCTATTCGTCTGGATATGATGGCACCGGCGACATAGAGCCCTGACAGAGTTAGACCGATGATGGTCTCTATCAGGCCGCCCGTGACTCCGGGTGAAATCAGCAGTGCTATGATGAACGAGGCCAGTATTCCCATTCGCCAGTTTTCCTTCCAGACGTCTGCACCGACGAAATTGAATTTTGTCAGAGTCACCATGACAATCGGCAATTCGAACGCGAGACCAAACGAGAAAAGGAAACCTACAATAAGCGCCACGACCGATTTGAAACTGAGCGTCTGCTGTATGCCCAGAGAGATCATGTACAGTTTGACTACCTCCAGTATCACCGGTATAATCACGAAGTAAGCGAAAGCGGCTCCTATAATGAATAGAGCAAAGGCGGGAATGATCGTCCATTTAAGCTGACTCTTTTCGTGACCGTACAGAGCAGGGGAGATGAACTTCCACATTTCCGTCAGTATCACAGGCATGGAAATGGCCACACTGAAGAGAAGCGAGACCTGCATCGAAGAAAGTATCGGATCGAAGACGCTGACATTCAGCACGGCGATGCCTTTCGGAATCTCATGTGTTATAAAATATCGAAGCGCGAGCGTGGAAAAGCTGTTCAGAAATGAGGGAACAACAATCGGTATTTTTGAGATGGTGAAAACGCCCAGAAGCGGTATGGCGACACGAGTGGGGGATATGGATATATATGAGGGTCCGAAGAACATGAAAAATGCGGTGAATGCGAGTATGGTGAATAAAATGCGCCTCAGGCGCGAGGCCAGCTCCTGAAGGTGGTCCAGGAGCGGCGTCAGTGAGTTTGTCTCAATATTTGTGTCTCCGCCCATATCGAAACAGCTAAGCAAGGTCGCGTGGTATTTATGTATTCGTTGTGCAGAAAAGCCGGGGGTTCGGGGAAACTGCCCGTCGGCAGTGCGACGCAGAGCTGAAGATATCCGTACCCGACGAAATGTGCTGGCTGGAACACGCGAATTGATTCGTGGAGTCGTGTTAGAGTGAAAACGTCGATCGGCCCCTCATTTGTCAGCGCGGTGCATCATTCCGATACGTTTGACATGCATGTAGGCAACAAGCGCAATAACGGCGTTCATAAAGAATATCATGGCAATACCTGTAATCTGGAACTGAAATGCAGGATAACGCGAAATGGGCATCTCCGGGAAAGCGTAAACTCCGGGCATGACCAGAAATATGATCGAAAGCCCTGTGTCGGCAATAACCCAGAGTCCCAGAAGAGCGGATTTTGCTTTCGAAGAGAGTGATCCCATGACCGGACCTGCAAGGAGGCCGGCCGCAAACAGGGAGAGTTCTTCAAACAGCCTGTAAATTGGAATGGAGCCGGACAGGACAAACGGTACCGGAAGATGCCAGAATACAGACACGGTGCATACAGGTATCAATACCCATTTCGGCAGTTTTGCCATTCTGTAAGATATGAGGAAGCCTGCCACAAACAGAGCATAATGCGAGAACATGAACACTGCCGCGTTGATGTAATCCAGCGACTCGGCGTATGGATTCAGGAAGCATATCAGGAGAGTTGCGGATATGACCAGTCTCGCGGCAAAACCCGCATTCAGTGTTTTCTGCCATTCAATATGCATCTGACCCATCTCTGGCCCCAAAGATTACTTGATTCCCGCAATCAAAAACCGGAAGGATTCAGTTCATTTCATCTGTCGCCTTCAGGAAGTCGAATTGTTTTAATGTCAGTGCCAGCAGCGCGATTACCGTAACAGGCAGCAGGTAATAAAGCACATTCAGCACATCTACCCACAGTGGAACGAGAAGTATGGAGGAGGCGAGTGGTGTGAAGTCGAGAAAGATTCCTGGCAGAGAAATGCAGCAGGAGGCGCCCCCGACAACTCCAATGAGCGGATACAGAACAGAACCTCCGGCCTTTCTTATGGTGTCGGCACAAACAGACAGCCTCTCGAGGTGCACAACAATGAGGACCGAGATTATTATTGCGCTACTGAAGGAGAACAGAGTCAGCTCGATACCGTAGAATGGAGGCAGGAACAGTATGATACTGGGATTCAATGTCAGCTGAATCAGCGCGTTGAACAGCGTGTGAGGATAAAATGCACCGCCGGGCTGAACGAAGACATACTGCCCCACGTTATAGTCGGGACGCCCGAAGATGGAAACAAGTATCCTCTCCAGGACGAGACCGTAAACGAGCAGGTGAACAAGCAGATATGACGGTAACAGAATCCTGGCCCACATTCTCCGCCTCAATACACCCAGAAATGAAAGGAATGCGTTTCTGAGAATGATGCCGAAAACCATCACCAGTATCAGCGCCCAGAAGATTAACGATATAACTGAAGAAATTACGAGCGCCGCATAGTCCGCAGAATTACTGCCCGGAATTATAAACAGCGTGGCGAACCAGTATGCGAGAAGAGAAACGAATAGGAGAATCGCCATTGCAATGAGTCTTGAATGATCAGATTTGAGTGCTTCTCTGACTGTGCCCGTGAATGTCAATTTTGCTTGCCTCCGATCCCAGGCAGAATGTCCCGGCTCACATCCGGATGTCTTGCCTGCAGTTTTTCCCTAACCCAGTTTCTGACATCATAGAAGAAAATGTTGTCCACAGGGCATGCCGATGCGCATTCACCGACGCCGATGCACTTATAGCTCCTGAATTCGCTCCGTGCGATGAAACTTCCGGGCATGGCTGTGAGTCCCACGGGACAGGCTGTCGTGCAGTCCTTCGTTTTGCAGTTTACGCACGCCACGGGATCTTTGACTTTGAGTCTCCAGAAGCCAAGCCTTCCCACGAACTGATTGAACATGCCCCAGTGACATATCCCTGTTGTAACGCAACCGTACGTTCCCACAAACGGTATTGAGACAAAAATAACATACCAGAGGAAATTGAAGTAGAAGACATAGGCAAAAACGATAGGATCCACACCGAACAGACTGACGTTAATCACGCCCAGTGACGTGAGATAGGAGAGCAGGACGGCAAGAAAGATAGAGGACCAGACTACTGACGCAGTGACCATATAGAGCGTTGACATCTTATTTTGCCGCACCTTCTTCGCGACCCTGGAAGAATTGCCGAATTTCTTCATTGAATCGTAAAAAGTGCCCTGGTACATCAGCGCTGCAGTGCAGAACATAGAACACATCTGCCTGCCACCGAAAAGAAAAGAAAGAGCGCCGCTTATTACGTATGTACCGGCCATGGCGATGAGAAGCGCCGGGGCAAATGCGCCGGATGTCCCGACGCCCATGCTCCAGCCGAGGAAGGGGATAGCGGACAGCGACGGCCCCGGAAACAGAAAAAACGGCACCAGTACGCTGTAGACAGAGTAAGCTACGACCACCAGCACGAGCCTGATCTTTGTCTCCAGCTGATGCACCTTCCCTATCTGAAAAACGACGAGTGTTCCCATTTCAGTGCCCATCATGATGTAGAACCAGATTGAGCCCGTCACGAGTCCAACATACTGAATAAAATCAAACGGCAGAGCGAGTATTGCGGTGAATGGATTCTGTCCGATAGCAGCTATGTCGACTCTGGAAAGAAAAGCAACTCCGTAGAACTGGACATCCAGCAGTCCGGCCATGAAATATTCGCCTGCAAATATGAGGCTGAGCAGAACGAATGCCCAGGTGGGTTTCCTGAGCCATGCTACAGTCTTCGTCTTTGCGAACGCACCGGCATTCAGAATGGCACCGAAGTAAAGGATCATCTCGGCCACAACAGAAAATGCCAGGGGAAGCATGCCTCCTCCGGCTGACCAGTAGAACAGGGATGCCATCATCAGGACGAAGACGCCAAGCAGCAGTACAATATAATTGGAGACTGCGACCTTCAAATTGCGATTCTTATACAGATAATCAAAGATGTAGATGAAGAGGCACAGCATGGCAACACTGCCTGCATACACTCCGAATGAGCTTCCGTTGAAGGGAATGAGCGCAGTCGGAAGCAGGAACATGATGACCGCCTGGGAGGCAACCATGATCCTGATTTCAGAGGGCATCTGTTTTCTGAAATAGAACAGAGAAATTACCATCTCGGCTGACATTGTAAACGTAAACCAGTAGGAATTGACGGAAGCGCTCAGTATATTCATCAGCTGCGGCAGGGCTGCCGAATGCGTCCTCACGGTGTCGGTGCCCGAGATCATTGAAAATGCCCATCCCATCAAGATCTCATTTACAAGGACGAGAGCTATAACGGACAGCTTGTACATCCATGCGTGGTCCCATGCGTCTTCGTGCACCCCTCCTTTCGTCGTTATGAATGCATAAAGAATTGCACCTATACCGAGCATCATGACCGTGAAATTCAGAGCAGCTGAAAATTCGATTGACGTGATGGAAGGGTCGTTGACGTAGAGGCCGACGCTCGCAATCATTGCCGCCATCATACTGAGAACAAACAGAACGAATGAAAATCCGACACGCTCTCTCATCCTTGAAGACCATTTCAAAGTTGCCGCGATGAACAGTACCATTAGCGAGGCGATTGGCCACAGTATGATTTCGAGCATTGACGGTTCACAATTCCGGCCCTTTCAGATAAGCTTAACGGATGCGGAGGAGACGGCGCACTGAAACGCCGTCGCGTAAAGAGCAGGTACTGCGTCCTTCGGCACTCCCGGTTTCTGATAAAGTTTTTATCCTACATGGCAGTTGAGGAAATCCGACCTTCGAAAACAGGGGTAAATTGAATTGATGGGACATGGTTATGAAGACCGGATATCTCCGCTGAAGGCTAAGCTGAGGAGATGGTTGTTCACTACAAATCACAAGGACATAGGCATACTCTACCTGGCAACTTCCATCTTCTTTTTCTTCTTCGCCGGTGCCCTTGCGCTGGTCATGAGAACCCAGCTCTACGTGCCGAACAATAACCTTGTGAACGCATATTATTACAATCAGCTTGTCACAACACACGGCCTTCTGATGATCTTCTTTTTCATCAGCGCGTTTGCGTTTTCGTTCGCCAACTACGTCGTACCGATCCAGATTGGCGCAAAGGATATGGCCTTTCCAAGACTCAACGCGCTTAGTTACTGGCTGTATCTGTTTTCTGGAATTCTGTTCATAACAGGATACGCGATGCCCGGAGGGAACATAGCAGGCGGCTGGACCATCTATCAGCCGCTCAACCAGATACAGTATTCTCCCCAGATGGGGGAGAACGCGGCCATCCTCGCCCTGATAGTTCTTTCAGTTTCCGTAATAGTAAGTACAGTCAACTTTGCTGTGACTATAACACTGAAGAGAGCAAAGGGATATCGCTGGATTGATCTGCCGATGTTCACGATATCCATATTGTTCACAATAATGATGATGTGGATGGCATTCCCGATTTTTGCGCTGGATCTCGGGCTGCTTTTCATCGGCCGTGTCATCGGTGCGTCAGCTCTGCTGTCGCCCGTGGGAGGAGCCCTTCTGTGGCAGCACCTGTTCTGGTTCTTCGGTCATCCGGAAGTATACATAGTCTTTCTGCCGGCACTCGGCATAATGTATGACGTGTCGAGCCTGTTTTCAGGAATGCCGATATACACGAAAAAACTGATGATAGGCGCGTTCGCCATTGAGACACTGATGAGCCTGACGGTCTACATGCACCACATGTTCATGACCGGGACGGATCTTTTCTGGCTGAACTTTGCGAACGTGAATACGCTGATAATAGGCATTCCTGCAGGAGTGCTGGTTCTTGGGGAGCTGACTACAAAGATAAAGGGCACATTCAGACCGGAGACTCCGGCCCTCTTTACGGTTGGAGGAGTAATAGCATTCATAATAGGGGGCGCCAGCGGGCTCTTCATGGCAAACATAGCCCTGGACTCTGGGCTTAACGGTAACTATCCCGTTGTAGGACACTTCCATTACATTTTTGCGGGGACCATACTCTTTGGCATCTATTCGGGCCTTTACTACTGGTTCCCCAAGATGTTCGGCAGGATGTACAGTGAGAAGCTCGGGAGGCTTCACTTTGTCACATCATTTGTTGGCCTCAACCTGCTTTACTTCCCGATGCTCGCGCTCATTGATATGCCCAGAAGGTACTACACGTATCCCGCGGGTCTCGGCTTCACATCGCTCAATCAGCTAGCAACCATCGGGTCATACATCTTCGGCTTTGCACAGCTCATTGTCATAATCAATATAATATACTCAGTCAGGCGCGGGAAGCCTGCCGGCGACAACCCGTGGGGTGGATGGTCCTATGAATGGCTCATACCCACTCCGCCGCCCGAATTCAATTTTGACGGAGTTCCGGTCGTTCAGGGAGACAGGCTGCTGATATTGCCCGTAGCCAGGGGGGCGTCGGAGAGTGAACATCATGCGGGAGGTCATCTGAGCCCGTGGCCGTTTGCTCTTTCATTCGGCATTTTCGTGTCCCTCTTCGGTCTGACAGTATACTCGTATTACGGTGGTGCCTACAATCTGATTCTGGGTCTCGGCCTGATGATATTCTCCATTGCGGTTGTGGGATGGTTCAACGACGACTATCATGATTATTTCCCTGTGGTGGAAAGAGACGATGACCCCAACAAGGAAACATGGCCCTTCAGGCACATGGACAGCAAGAGGCTGGGAATGTGGGTTTTCATCACCGGCGACATGTTTGTGTTCTTTGCAATGCTCGGTGCCGCATTCTTCATTATCTGGCAATCGCCCTATTTCAATCTGCAGCCGGCACATCTCGAGAGCCTGACATCGCTGGGCATCGCCACTGTTGTCCTCGCGGGCAGCATTTTCAGCCTTTATGCCGCATGTCTTGGTGTCAGGAAGGATAACAGGGACATGACGGTGGGCGGACTGCTCCTCACGATGATGTTCACATTGATTTACGTGGGACTGACGCTTTCCAACTGGTCTGAGCTGGCTGCGGCCGGCAACGGCATTTCAAACATAGCAAAGGATCCGCTGCTTTCGGTTTTCTATGATGCAGGCATAGTCCATATGATGCACATTGCAGCGGCAATGGCATTGTTTGCCTACTTCCTTATTAAAGGACTGAATGGAAGACTCACGAGCAGAATGAATTCATCGAGCATTGCGGCGTTATTCTATTTCTGGAGTCTCGTTGCGATAGCCGGAATCTTATTGACCGGTACTTTTGCGATTGCATAGGAGAGACAGTACATGACAGAGGAGCAGATTAGCCAAACGGTGGAAAATGAGGACGGAGAAAGGAACGCGTCGAATCGAAAATCATTTGAGATTACGGACAATCTGGTGATTTTGCTGCTGGTGGTTTTCACCGTCATAATAGGCGTCTGGTGGTTCCTCAACCTTTACATGGGCAGGTGGATTCATTGAAGAACAGGGGAGTTTGCGGCCAATGCTGATTGAAAAATTGATGCTGTCCGCTTCCACGTCGGTGACTTCTGCAGTCTGGTGGAGGCTCTTCAACATATATCTCGTCCTCTCGATCGTATTCAGCGGTTTCTTCATCGCCTGGATAATGTACCTGGTGATTTCCACCAGAGAAAGGGCGGACAGGGAGATAGTCAACCACATTAAACCGGGCATCATACCGTCTTCTACCCGCGGTCGCCCGAGAAACGTGGCCTTTCTTGTGCTGTTCCTCGTCATTGTCTTTTTCGGGCTCTTCATATATTCGCTGCCTTCCACGTACTATCTGAAGCAGGTTCCATCCAGCAAGGCCAACACGATTACAATCGATGTGTATGCCGCACAATGGACGTGGACGTTCAGATATCCCAACGGGTACAACGTAACAGGATCGGCAAACGTTCATAACTATACGGCTGAATTTCCGGTGAACACCACCATCATATTCAGGGTGACGAGCCTTGACGTGATGCATGAATTCTCCATCCCTTCATTCAAGGTCAAGGTGGATGCGTTTGCAGGCGTCTGGAATACGGCGTGGACAGATGTGTATCAGCAGGGGACATACACCGCATTCTGCACTGAACTCTGCGGGCTGGGGCATGCAGACATGTATGTGCACATGACATTTGTCAGCCCGGCAGCTTACAGCGCCTGGATTGCATCGCAGAAATGAAGTGGCACACAGCGCAGATGGCAGCTCAGCCATTCATGACTGCCGCTTTCCGAACACTGCGGAAGTGACTTCTCCGAGTGTAGCACCGTGGCTAAACGCGCCGATCATCGCCGGAATTAATTTGGCATCATCGGCTTCAAGCGCTGAGATGCCGTCAAGATATGGTGCAACAGATTTCCTGACCGGTCTCCCTGACCTGGGCAGGACATCATGACGGACGGGGGCATGAGATGCATGTCCCGGTACCGCTCGGGGAGGAGATGCTTTGCCACTTCTGAATATATTGACACCCACAACATATTTTCTCCCCGATTCCATCTGTTCCCGCACATCGGCTGCATGCTTCTCAATTTCTCTCCGCAGATACCCGGAGGATATCGCATTGAGCATTCCGCCCATGCCCGAAATATGTCTGACGTAAGCATGTGCTTTGGTTTCCAGTTCACTCGTCAGTGTTTCCACATAGTACGAACCTGCAGCCGGATCAATGGTACCGGCAACACCGCTTTCCTCATCGATTATCCGGTGCAGCATCAGTTCACGCCTGAGTCGGGCGAGGGCGGAAGGGCCGTCGGATCCTCCTGAAAAGCATACGTGAATTGCCCGTGCACCTCCAAGGACGCCCGCGAGGGCCTGCATTGTGGATCTGACAACATTGACTTCAGGCTCGTCGCCGGCGAGCGCGGAGTCCAGAGACCTTGCACTGAAGTCGAATCGCGCCAGCGAACCGGAAATGCCGGGATATCTTGTCCTGATTATCCTGAACCACAGGCGGCGTGCGGCTCTGAACTTGGCAATCTCCGTCGGAACATCGGTCCCGACACCGAGCATGAATGACAGCCTGGAAAGCACTCTTTCCGGTTCGATGCCATTTTTCTCCCCCTCTTCCAGATGTGCGAGCGCGGATGAAATAACAAACGCGATCTCCTGAGGCTCGCTGCCGCCATGTTCACGTATCCCATATCCGCTGACGCAAAGTGGTCTGAAAAAAGGCATGTTGTCGAGGCAATAATGGGTCAGCGCAGAAGACAATTTCATGGAATCTGCGATGCCGAAGGGAGTTCTGGAGTCGAACAGCATGTCTTCGAAGGGATCGTTCTGAACCATTCCTGAAAGAGTTTCAAAACCAGTTCTTCCCGAACTGCAGGCAGCAATGTACATTGAAACTATCTGGGGCGCCGCCGAATTGACATGAAAACATGGTGAGATATCCGAGGGTGAAATCGACTTCAGAATCGACTTCATATCAGATAATGATGAGACGGAAAGACCCTTTTTACGCTGTCTTCCCGTTTTCGTGGGAATCGAATCTAAACCCATGTTGGTACGTGTGTCGAAAACCAGCCCGAAACTGTTAATCCCGCTGGCGAGGACATATCTGATACTGCGGTTAGCATCTGCGGGTGAAGAGGGGATGATGCACTGTCTTATCTGCCACTTCTCTGTTCTGTACATTCCTGCATCGGTTCCACGAGTGAAAGGTTCCAGACCAGGGAACGATAAATCCTGAGTGTACCTGTCACCGGGGAAATCTTCCGGTGTGTAAAACAGCTTGCCGTCTCCCGCCAGACTTGAAGGTGGACTGTGCTGCACGTTTGTGCCGTGCCTCGCCGGTTTTCGTTTGCCCGTCACTATTATCGGAAAGTCATGCACTACTTGAATGAAATACTTTTCAAGAAGGCGGAGAGCAAGGAGATGATGAATACAATAATCGTTTGTATTGTTTGTTTCATTGCTCTTTCCATCTGTCCAAGGAGATTCACACCTGACATCCTCCCACGAATAAATTCACGGGTCAGCGGGCGGGAATTGAAATGTGAGGCAAAGTATGGATGAATTGCGACCTCCGGTGTATGTTCCCTTCGAGTACCGCCTGTATCCGTTCCGCGATCAGGAGCGCGAGCTTCTCCGCCAGCTCGATGAGCTGAAGTTCCTGTGGAACTGTGCTCTGGACGAGAGGCGGCGCGAATACAGCGTCAATCACCGTTCGGTCGGTTTTGCCGAACAGTGCAGGCATCTCGCACAATGGCGCCGCAACGACAGCGGCGCCATGCGAAGGTCAGGGAGCAGCGCAGGGATTTCGCGCACAGGCTCACGACAGGATGGGCACGTGCCCACGACCTCATCGCATTCGAGGACATGGACATACGACCTTTCACACGAAGCAGACTTGCCAAATCGGTCACCGATGCCGGATGGTGGATGCTCAGGCAGATGTGCTCATACAAGGCACAGCGTAACGGCGGCATGTATGCGGAAGTGAAGACAGCCAGCACAACACAGCAATGCCCGGAATGCGGCAGGACAGCATATCCGCCGCTCACATTGAAGGACAGGACATACAGATGCCCGTGCGGTCATACGGAGGACAGGGATGTAAACGCATCCGTGAACATCCTCGGCAGGGCACCGTAGACAGCACGGCAGGGCATGCCGGAATCAACGCGCGTGGAGAGAGTTGCCAACACCTCCCGGAAGGGAAGGCGAGCAGTCTCGTCGAATCGCGAACCGCCTGCGGCAAAGGAGGTCGCATTCTGATGCCGCAGGGAACCCCGCGATTTCATTAGCGGGAGGATGTCAGCAATTCGACGGCACTGGGGAGTTGCTAGAATGGAAGCAATTGAACGGAAGACAGTTATAACTATTGAGAAGGAAACATCGCATATCATGGCTGTCGCATTCAGGTCTCAATGGGCACATGTAATTTTTGCGTTCCTGATATGTTTTATCGCAGAAATTGCGAGTGGTTACCTGCTTGGCCTGGCAAACCAATTTATTTATATTCCTAGACTTGGGCTTACGTCTGCCCCGCATCTTTGGATTTTCCCTCCCGAATATGCGCTCGCACTATTGCAGTTTCTGCGTTTGGCGATTCCTTTCATTGTTTTGTTGCTGTTTTATGCCAAGCCACTTCGACCGGCACGGACTCGTACCTGGATAATGTGGATTCTTGCGATATTGACCGGGTCGTTAACCGGAAATTTAGCAGGATGGTACTTCTTCGTTATTTCGTACACTGGTGTTGTGCCATTTTTCTACTCACAATATGCGATTCTGCTATTCTCAGGCGGCTGGCTCGAGACGTCACTGGCTGCATTAGTGGGCATCCTCGCCTCCAGCCTGAAACACAACCGGTATACCCCGGCATAAAGCCGGCTGCGCCGCCAGAATAGACTTGGCGTAAGAGTTTGACTGATTTTTGGCTCCATTCCGCGACACCTTCCCTGAAGAGCCGTTGTGAATAAGCACCTGAGCATCTCAAAGAATTGGGAATACGCCTGCTGCACATTCATGTGTGTGCAAAAATCATCAGGAGTGAGGATTTGTGGACGATCGGGAGAAAATCTGAGGAATTGAATGATTGGACAGTGGAAATTAAAGAAGGTCAGATGACCTGATGAAATCCTCGAGTTGGGTCTGTCCGTTTTGAAACAGCCGGTATCTACCGAACACGCCATGGGCCATCTTCTCGAAATGATAATGCTGTTTGCACAAACTGCATGGACAGGTAGGTTCGGTTAGGGTTCTCACTGTATCACCTCTGCATTATCCTTTAGATATGGGATTGAGCAATCGAAGCACAAGAAATGGCTTGACATATTGTTTTCTATTTTAATTTCCAGATAAACATAGTTCTCAATTTCCGTTCTTATCAACTCGTTGCGCTTCACGCAAATGACTTCTTGCATGGCCGTTATATTTGGAATCGATATGAGAATAGTTAGTGCTGTATTTATTCAACTTAGAATATGTTTCGTAATCAGAACATGCGGCCTTTGAATGGCATGGGCTGCCCTTGCTGGCGGCTTGATTTATTCTACCATTTACCATGCTATTTATGGCATCATTATAATACTTAAAGGCGGGACTGTGGGAGGCCCTCCTGTTTTTTTCATGTGTGTGCGAGGGCTCGGATTTGAACCGAGGAACTCCTTCGAGAACAGATCTTGAGTCTGCCGCCTTTGGCCATACTTGGCTACCCTCGCGCCTGCCCCTTTAACCTGTTCCTGCTTTTAAGTATTGCACAGCAGTATTGCCTGCATTGTAATTGATGCCGGCCAGGCTGGGGGTTTCAGTAGCCGGATGCCAGGCCGGTAACCTTCATTCTGCCAAAAGGGGCCGTGTCTATAATTATCCTGCTTCTGCTCTTCCTGACCGAATCGTATATACGCTCATCGAAGTAGACAATCGCACCACTGCCGGCTTCTACAGGCACCGCACTGGCAGGCGCTTTTCCACCCTCTACGAAGGTGACCTCGAGCCTGCGTATGGGCTGGCACCAGTCATCCGTGCAGGGTCCCTTAATCAGGCGCAGCGTGACAGCTATAGGAGGCAGTCCGCCATGATTCCTTTTCATTGAGGAAACAAGTCTTGCGGAAAGTTCCACGACTGGCCGTCTTTCCGCTTGTGGCTTATCATTCATGCTGATTGAGGCACTCTCCCAGCGAATTTTCTTTCTGCGGGATTGAAACGCCGCAGCAGGATGGAATTGGAAACCACTGTCGTACTGCTGAATGCCATCGCGACTGCCGCAACTATCGGCAGATAGTTGTACATACCGATGCCGAAAAGCGGGACGAGCGCACCTGCTGCGATCGGGATGAGGACTGTGTTATAGGCGAATGCCCAGAACAGATTCTGCTTGATTTTTGAGAATGTCCTTCTTCCGAGGCGCAATGCAATGAGAACGTCTCCCGGGTCTCCTTTCATCAGTATTATACCCCCGGTGGCCTTGGCGACATCGGTGCCCGTCCCTATCGCAATGCCGAGGTCGGCGGCTGCAAGAGAAGGTGCATCGTTCACACCGTCGCCAACCATGGCGACCGTATGTCCTTCTTTCTGGAGTTCCCTTATAATGGCCTCCTTTCCCTCCGGCTTCACACCGGTATAGAACCTTTTTATTCCTGTCTGTTTTGCCACCTCCTCTCCGGTAGATGCATTATCTCCCGTGACCATTACAGCCTGAATCCCCATCTCGGACAGCAGATGTATCAGTTCTGCTGTCCCGGGTTTAATCCTGTCTTCTAACGAGACAGCACACATGATCTTTTCAGCCGAGCCAAGCATTATCACGGTCTTTCCTCTGCGCTCCTCGGATTCGATGGAAGCCTCGGTAGACGCACCCATAGATGCGCCAACCAGTTTGGCCATATCCCTGTTTCCCACCCAGTATGGAGTACCGTTGATCTTACCCCTGAGACCATATCCGGGAACAGCTTCAAATTCCTCGACGTTGCTCTTGCTGGCCGGTACTCCCAGGGAAGACGCATACTCAATAACAGCCTTGCCAACAGGGTGCTCGGAATTGCGTTCAAGTGCGGCAAAAATGCCGAGAACACCCTCATCGCCTGCATCACCGAAGTTCAGCACTCCGGTGACCGAAGGTTTGCCGGCGGTAAGGGTGCCTGTCTTATCGAATACCACAGCGTCCACCTTCCTCGACATCTCCAGTGAGTCCGAACCCTTGTACAGTATTCCGCTCTCCGCGCCCTTGCCCGCGCCCACCATCAGCGCGGCCGGCGTCGCGATGCCCAGCGCACATGGACATGCTATGATTATGACTGAAACAAACGCAAGAACAGCTACCGTCAGGCCGGCATGCCCCGGGAAATACCAGAACATCGAGGATGCAAGGGCAGCGATGGCAACGATTGGGACAAAGTATGACGAAACGACATCTGCGAGGCGCTGGATTGATGCTCTGCCCTCCTTCGCCTCGGTTACTAGTTCCACTATCCTGGACAATGCGCTGTCGGAACCGACTGTTGTGGCCTTTTCGATAAATGTTCCAACGGTATTCATGGTTCCTCCGACCACTTCAGCGCCTGGTCCTACAACCACCGGGACACTCTCACCTGTAACCATCGACTGATCGACTTCGCTCGAGCCGTCGACGACTATACCGTCTACCGGAATACCCTCGCCCGGCCTGACCCTTATCAGATCACCGGTTTGAACTTCCTCGACAGGTATCATGACTTCCTGCCCTTCACGCATGACCCTGGCACTCTTGGGCTGAAGATCCAGCAACTTTCTCGTTGCCTCGGATGCTCTGTCCTTCATCAGCTCCTCCATCAGACTCCCTGTTCGAATCAGGGCGATTATAAGGGCGGAGGTGTCGAAGTACACGACAAGGGATGTACCGAGGGGATTCAGCAGAACAAGATACAAGCTGTAAAAAAAAGCGGTAGTGGTGCCCAGGGCTATGAGCGTATCCATGTTGGAGGACCTGTTCTTTACTGCGTCCGAAAATCCCCTGTAGAATCTCATTCCCGGTACGAACTGGACCGCTGAGGCCATTAAGGCTACCAGTATGAAGACGCCGGCGAAATGTATGAAATAGCTCAGGATGAAGATGGGTATGCCTAACGCCCAGCTCATGGCAGTCAGGAACTTGTTCTTTTTCCAGCTCTTCAAAGGGGCGTCAAATTGTTCCTTGCAATCGGTGCTGCAGAAATAATATGAACGGTCACCGACAACACTCTTCAATGTTGCAGTGGTCTCGTCCACGTACATACCGCATACAGGATCTTTTGCCATATTGCATCGCAGGCAGCCATCGTGGAATTCTTTTGCCCTATGAGTCACTTTGCATATTTGGCAGGTGCTTTGTCGAAACTCTTCTTGCATTGTTCGGAGCAGAAATGGAATGTTTTCCCATTGTGTTCTGACTTGTATCTTGCGGTAATCTCAGACACATTCATATTGCAAACAGGATCCTTTGCCATCGATTTCACCGTTGTGTGATGAACGACTCGAATATAATAACATTACCCTTTACATTTGTATGGCTTTTATGCGAAAGTCATACACGTTTGTCAAACAAATTGGCCCATATTCGAAACATTTATACACAAAATAGAAATATCCGATGCTAGAGCACATGAGTAAAGACAGACTGATTCTGGACGAAGTGGATACCAGACTGATCAGGTCGTTGCAGAACGATGCAAGACAATCGCTTCGAACCATCGCCAAACAGGCAAAGGTTTCTGTGCCGACACTGGCCATGAAACTGAAGAGGCTTATCGAATTGGGGGCAATCAGGTCGTTTTCGATAATCGTCGATTCAGAAACATTTGGTTTCAGAGATTATGTTGTGGAAATCAATCTGCGGCCCAGATACCTGAAGAAATCAACCGAGCTTGCAGGTGATTTTTCACATTTTCTCGTCACACAAGATTCCAGGATTGTAGGCATATTCTCAGGCACAGAGCGTGATGCAGCTTCGCTGTACACGCGGTTGTCGTCTGCAAACGGAGTCGAGAAAATTGCCATCACGCCGACAATAAAACACGAAGTGAACACGGGAAAGCCGGATATCGTGCGAGGTTGCAGATTGAGTATCAGTTGTTATTTATGCAAGGCAGACATCAATTCATCGCCGCTGACAATAAAGCACAGTGGAAGAACGAGATATTTCTGCTGCACGAGCTGCAAGAGTCTTTTTATCGAGAAGCACAGCAGCGTGGAGCCATAAGTGATTGTCATCCTCCTGCTCTGCACCATATCGGCACCCGAAATATTGTTATGAACCGTTCAGCCGTCCTGGTGCCTGTTACAATTTTCTGCTGTCATATCGCACTCTATGGTTTCTGACATCCTCCCACGATTGAAATCGTGGGGTTCCCGGTAAGTAAAGGATTTCACCTTTTACAGACATGTTTTGTGCTACGTTGCCGGGGAACGTATCCAAAAGCCGGAAAAAGAGCGACATGCACTGAAAAGGAGGAATACAGCAGCCCGACAAGATTAAAGTAGTTGTACCAGAGTATCAAAATTATGAAAGATCTGCTGGCGCTGGATTTCGGTGTCGGAAAGGAGCTTCAGCTGGTGGAGGAAACGCTCAAAGAGAGCGTACAATCCGACAACGCCACACTGACCGAGATTGCAATGCATGTAATTGGGGCAGGCGGAAAGAGGATCAGGCCGGCCATCTGCATTCTTTCATACAACGCTGTGGGCGGATCATCCGGCGGAATCGGCAGCGCAATCGATGCCGCGGTGGCCGTTGAGCTGATTCACAGCGCAACACTGATTCACGACGATATAACAGACGAAGGAGAGAAGAGAAGAGGTAGGGTCACGGCATACAGGAAGTACGGCGTGCACAATGCACTCGTGGCCGGAGATTTCATGTTTGTGCAGGGATTCAAATACGGCAGGTTCCTGAGTCCCGAAGCCATAAGAATTGCCGCGGAGGCGTACGAGCGGCTGGCGGAGGGAGAAATGCTGCAGGAACAATGGAAGAACAATTCATCCATTCCAACCGATGAATACATCAGGATAGTGAATGGAAAGACCGCCTCCGTTTTTTCAGCCAGCGCGCAGCTCGGCGCCTTTCACGGAGGAGGCACGGATGAGGAGATTGAGCTGATAGGCGAGTATGGCACCGACGTGGGAATAGCGTTTCAGATTGTGGATGATGTCCTTGACATAATTTCAGACGAGAACACGCTTGGAAAGAGCGTGGGGAATGACATAAGAGAGGGCAATATGACGCTGCCGCTGATCTTCGCAATGCATAATGGAGTTGACAAGAAGTTACTGGAGAGCGTCATCAGCAGGAAGAAAAAGACGAAGCCCATGATTGAGAATGCAATTGACATGATCAGACACAGCGGCTGCATAAACGAGTCCATGAGAGTGGCCGAGGGTTACGTCAGAAAGGCCGTGGCGAATGCGAAGAAGCTGACTTTCTCTCCATACAGGGAAGAGCTCATTCAGCTGCCGGATTCAGTGCTCGAAAGAACCAGGTAGGCGGTTGAATGGACTCGTGCTCCTGCGAAACACTCTGCTCATTATTCGAAGATTACGGCAGCCACCGGGGGGATTGACGCAATGAAAGAATATGATGTTGTTGTCGTAGGCGCAGGCCCCGGTGGAAGTTCAACCGCGGAATATGCCGCCAGAGCGGGCCTCAGTGTTCTCTTCATCGACAGCAGAAAGGAAATAGGATGGCCGGTCCAGTGCGGTGAATTCATGCCGAAAACAGATGAAATCAGGCACATATTTCCTGATGTGGAAACGCCTGAAGAACTGTTCGATGTGCCGGACGCCCTGGTATCCAGGCCAACGAAGATAATCAGGATGATTTCGCCCAGCATGAGGGAATATGACGTTGGCTTCTCCGGTTATTCCACCGAGAGAAGAGCGTTTGACAAGTATCTGGCAGACAAGGCCGGGAAGGCAGGCGCTGAACTGATGACAGATACGAAATTCATGGGCAGGGAAGGAAGAAACACTGTCATAACGACAAAGGGCAAATTCAGGGCGGACATAATAGTGGGGGCAGACGGACCGTTCTCATCTGTCAGAAAAACTGTGGGCGCAAATCCGCCCTCGCTGCTCTATCCCGCAATGTCGACGACAATGGATGGAGAATTCGGCGATGTGGTCGAGATGTATTTCGGCAATGTGGCTCCTGCAGGTTATGCATGGATCATACCAAAGGAGGGTGGAGCCAACGTGGGACTGGGCGCAGATCCGAATCTGACTGACAAAAAGGTGGGGTTTTACGCGCGTGATTTCATGGCACAGATAGGAAAGAAATTCAACACGAAACCCAGACAGATCGTCGCGGGCGGATGGGTGCCCATGTCCGGACCGCTCGGGAAAACTGTGTATGACAACGTGCTGCTCGTCGGAGACGCCGCCGGGCATGTCATGGCCACAAACGGCGGCGGAATATGCATAGCGATGATATGCGGCAGGATTGCCGGAAGAGCCATTGGCGAACATCTCAACAACCACAGATCCCTGGATGATTATGAAGCACAGTGGAGGAATGCCGTCGGAAAGGATCTGGAGACGGCAAGAAGGATGATGAAATATGCTTCATTCGCATTCAGCAGCAACTGGCTTCTTTCAATCCTCTTCAGGACGGCGGGGACCAGCGGATTGAGCAAGGTGATAAAGTGCAAATCCATATTTTCGCTGAAGGACTGGACTTAAACGCCTGTGATATGGAGCAACAGACGAATTCGACGTCCCTGTCGTCATCCGGCACAAAGAAAGTGGAAATGGTTTAGGTAAACCGTTTGAATTTTCGCGTGGTTTACTCCGGAACTATGTGAGCCGCATAGTCTCCCGATGCTTCCTCCAGCGTCAGCTGTTTTGTCTCCTTTATGAAGACAAGCGTCACAATAGTGCCTATGATTGCAACTGCGGAAAGGAAGAGCATCATTCCGGAGTCGTGCCACAGCACAGTGAGCGTTCCGAACACAAGTGTGCTGAGCGACGCTCCCAGTTTTCCCGCACCTGCTGCTATGCCGTGACCCGTGCCCCTGTACTGAGTCGGAAATGACTCTGCCGGTATTATGAAAGTAGTTGTGTTTGGTCCTATGTTTCCGAACAGGAAAGTCAGCCCGTAAATCAGGACGAAAGGCATACCGAGCGATATCAGCGACGGATACAGACCGAGGACGCCGAATGCCACTGCCATCACTGCGAATCCGATGGTCTGAAGAGTCTTGCGCCCAAGTCTGTCGATTGTCGCGACAGCAATCCAGTATCCGGGTATGGTGAAGATGATGTCCACCAGGGCGGTGTATTCCTCCGCTATCAGAAGGTGCTGCACGTGTGACAGGCCCGGAGAGTAGAGCAGACTCATCGAGGACAGAAGGGTGGGCGTGTAAATGGATGTGCCGTAGAAAGAGATATCGAACAGAAACCAGCTGAATGCCGTGCCGATTATGAGCGGGAAGTATTTGGTCAGGAAGCCAAAGTAGCTCCCCTTCCTGACATTCAGATTCCCTTTGATATCCGAGCTCTGGCCGGTGAGTGAGGAAATGACCTTTGAGGTCTCCTCCTTCTTCCCCTGGACATGATACGTAAACCTCGGTGTTTCAGGCATCTTTCTCCTGTAGTAGTACACAGATATCGCAGGTATGGCTCCGGCAACCAGCAGAAGGCGCCATACAAGGTCAAGGGAGTTCGGCATTGCGGCAAGAAGACCTATTCCGAGTACGATTCCAGCGAGAAGACCGAAACCCTGCATCGCAAATACGGTTCCGACCAGTCTTCCCCTGTTCTTCACATTAGAGTATTCGCTCATTATTGTCGCACTCATAGGATAGTCGCCGCCGATGCCGAGACCCAGAACAAATCTGAAAATGACCAGCGAGGCGAAGCTCCATGCGAGGCCTGATGCAATAGCGCCGAAAACAAGTATCAGCATTTCAATGCCGTAAACCTTCTTTCTGCCGAAAAGATCTCCAAGACGCCCGAACACAAACGGGCCGACCGCCGCTCCAAAAATGGCGGCGGCACTGATCAGTTCAATACCTGAAACGACGGCGGTCTTC
>JAKABN010000013.1 GCA_021796895.1 Thermoplasmata archaeon
TGAGTATCCTGTAAAATGACGGATTGGCGAGTCCCATCGAAGGTTCGCCTTTCATCGCCCTGAACTGATTCTCGAGCGACATGATACCACCCCATATGGGTGACCCGAAACTCGTTCCGCCCGCCTGGAGCCATGACGAATTATAGTAGATGAAATAGCCGGAGGACGGCTTGGCGTTGAAAGACACATCGGGGACGTCGCGCCCGCCCGTGGAGGGTACACCTGGTCCTGTCTGCCAGTACGGTTTAGCGAAAACAGCGCTTATGCCGCCTCCGCTCTTGTTCCATCCGGTCTCGGAGCTTATGGTTATGCTGCTCCCGGTTTTCGAGAGATTCAGCCATGTTCCGCCGACGCCGGAGACGTATGGCGATGAAGCGGGGAAATCAGGCGTCGGGGAGGATGTGTTGTCATAGGCACCGAAATCGCCGCTCGCCGCAAAAATGGTTATTCCCTGCGCTGCCCCCTGCCTGAATATACTGTTGTCGGATGACAGCGTGGACGCCGGAGTTATGCTCTCCGGTGTTCCCCAGCTCGTCGTTATGACGGATGATAGATTCCTGGTAACAGCGTAATTGAAAAGAGAGGTGAATGTTCCGAGCTGAGGGTTGATGCCCTCTATGACGTTGACAGTCGCGTTCGGTGCTATTGCGGTCATCCACTCGGTGTCCAGTGTTGTCTCGAGATTCAGTTGTGTGGTGCTGCCAGTGGGCTGCAGCACGTTGATGCGCCCCCCGGCTATGCCGAATGTGCTGTCGAACGTCTGTATTGAGGCGTTATCGAATGCGTATGCTGTTATGATCGACACGGATGTGCCGGTGCCCGTGTACCCGTTCGTGTATGCCTGTGTAATGTTGTATGCCGCTTGAATTGTGGCCGGATTGTAAGGAGGAGTGGGGTCAGGACCCGTCGGCGGAGAATAGAGCGGCGACTGCGCGGAGACAGCGCCTAGCATGGGATGCGCCGCGACGATGTAGTCCTGAAGGCCCTGCACGCCGCTTATCGTTGCCGCCATGCTTCCGGGCAGAAGCACCGTTCCCATGCCGGAATAATAGCGCTGCCCGTCAAGACTGAACGAGTACATCGTTATGCCGAAAGCCGAATGCAGCTGGGCTGGCGTGGCAGTGGCATCGACCAGGAGTCTGTTGGAGGAAACATGCGTGATATTCATTCCGAAGCTCCCGAGATAGGCCCTGACAGAAGCCAGTTCGCCGGGCGAGGGTGAAAACATGGATTCGAATTCGGCCGGAGAGAGCCATCTGTGGTATTGCGGACTCCCCGGAGTGGATTGCGCCCTTATCAGTGCTGAGAGGGCTGCCTGATGCCTCAGATTCAGCGATACCAGTATGTTTACGGTTCCCGTACTCATCGAATGAATGAGAGACGCTCCCTGAGGTATGCCTGCGGCATCCGAAGACACGGGAAAACTGTACTGTAGCGCGGAAGAGGCGGAAACAGGCGCAGTCTGGAGAAGTGAAATCGAGATCAACGCAGCAATTATGAATGCCGAGACAGTTTTCTTCATTATCCATCCCAATTTTCGATTTATATTAATTTGTTTCCCATTTTATTATCGCCGGATGCATCTTGTTACGCAACTGGCGGGATATCCGGATGCTTTCGGGCAATGCTATTTAAGCCTGCCTGATCAAACATCGAAAGGCCAGCGGGTAGCTGCAATTCTTGAACAGGATCAGGCGCTTTTCAATTCTCAGGAAAAGCGCTTCCTGTCGGCGTGCGCTCACAGCATATAGCAAAACTTAATATGAAGTTCACCATAAATTCAACCGTGACAGGACAATGACGACAGAAGAAGATGTTCTGGAAGTGCTCAGGGAATGCTATGACCCCGAGATACCGATAAACATAGTTGATCTGGGGCTGGTCTACGAAGTAGCGATTCAGGAGGCAAAAGTATCAATCAAGATGACGCTCACGGCACCGGGCTGTCCGGTAAGTGGCATGCTCAAGGATGACGTCACCTCCAAGCTTCTTTCCATAGAGGGTGTCAAGGAAGCGGACGTCGACATCGTGTGGGAACCGCCATGGACGCCCGAGAAAATGTCCGAAGACGCGAAAAAACAGCTCGGCTGGATGACCTGAGTAACACACGCCGGTGGAATTCGTTCAGAAATTCATTCCATATTTGGCTGCCGTCTTGTTGACTTCCTTATCGGCCCATTTGTAAAATTCCTTTTGAGAAACAGAGACCACATCGATTCCGTTACCGGTGGCGGCATCCCTCTTGAGAGCGGAGCACAGAGCACGTATCGCCAGGTCGAAGCCGTCCTCCCTCGACATATCCGTGCTCCTGTACCTGTCCTCCATAACGCCATATACATACGGAGAGCCTGAACCGACGGATATGAAATCATCCTCCTCCGAGCCTCCGGCCGGATCAACGGAATAGACATGCGAGCCTGCTCTGTCCACGCCGGCCACTATGGGGAATGTGTATTCCGGATAAAATTTGGTCTGGTTGAGCATGTTTGCCAGGAGCGTGGAAATCCCACCAACGCTTATCTCGGCACCGTTCTTGAACTTGAAAATATTGCTTTCTGCCTGAAGGACGCGTATTACGTGCTGGCTGTCGCCCAGACCGCCGGCTATTGTGGCCACAATATGTTCGCTGATTCTGTGAAGCTTCGTCGTTGTTTTTGAGCTGATCATCGTATCCATTGTCGCCCTGCGATCGGTGGCTACAATTACTCCGTCACTCCATTTGAAGCCGAGTGTTGTTGTGCCAGTTGTCTGAATGGAATTCTGCATGTTCTGCTGTTATGGTCAATGCATATATTACCGTTTCCAGAAGAAATCCAGCATGAAGTATGCACCTTTGCAGTGCGGGTGGAACCCGGATTCCGGCACAAAACAGAATAAAATGATGAGTTAAAGTGTTTATAAAGAAGCCAAATCACGGAACAGGTCTGGAAAATCCGCGACTTACTTCTTCATTACCTTCATGAAGCCGCCGCTCTCGTGGACCGACAGATTCCTGGTATAGAGCAGACTCTCAAAGTCGTCCCAGGTTGTTTCCTCGAGCCTCGGGTTGTTGCCCTTCGTAAACTCGAGCTTTGTCGTTCCTCGCACTTTGGCAGGCCTCAGGCCCTTTGAGTAGGCTATACGCTTTGCCTCCTCGAAGGGAATCTCTCTCATTGCCATTTCTAATGCATCCCTCTCTTCTTTTTCGCCGCTTTCGCAGCTGTTGGATGTATGGCCAAGCAGGTATTTCATACTTTCCGTCAGACATTTGTCTTACTTTTATAGCATAAGTATATATACATAAATCTGCGGGAAGCTGCCGCCGTCCCGGAGATCCCGCAGACAGCGGATTAAACAAAGATACTTTAGATGAAAGTGCCGTTGTCTTCGCCCGTGAACGGAAGAAAGTGGGAAAAGAACGGCATCAGCCTTGCTGTACCGTTTTCGGAGCCCGGTGTTTCGACGATGATGCTGCTGCATCATGGTGAACGATATTCCATCATAGACTGCGGCGACGGCGCGGCAACCTACCTGCATTCACTATTCGGCAATGAGAGGAGAGGTTACGATGCTGTCGCAGATATCATGCTGACGCATGAACATCTCGATCATTGCGGCGGCATTCCTGCATTGCTTATGCTGTTCGAAATTGCCGGAAGAAGCACGCCGCTCACGATAGTGTCTCCCTGCGGTGAAAGCGGAATCGCTTTCAGAATCGTCTCCATAATTCTGGACAGACTGCACTTCAAAATTTCGTTCAGAAACATTCTCGGGGAACCGGCCAAAACGTACCAATCCGGCGATGCCGGCGTAACGGCGTTTAAAACAAAACACAGGGACAGCTCTCCGGCGAACAGATGCGGCGATACCGTTCCCTCCAGCGGATATGTGTTCAGATACGGTGGAGTTAAGATCGTTTTCTCCGGCGACACCGGTCCGCTTGAAGCGCTCAACCTGGAATGCAAAGGAGCGGATCTCGCGGTGATAGAATCCACCTGGGAAGAGCCTAAAGAATGTGAGGATCTGCACCACACTGTGACGGAAGCCATCAGGACAGGATCGGCGGCCAGAGAAGCGATTCTGATGCACCCATTGAGAGACGGTACGGGAAAAAGGCTCGCATCAGAACGTCAGTGAATGTAATTCGTGGCTTCCGACAGCCATTCCTCCCGGTATATTGTTTTCTGCAAAGGGAGAAAGACGAAGAAGCTTGAGCCTTTCCCCAGCGTGCTTTCGGCCCAGATTTTACCGCCATGACGTTCCACTATCAGTTTCGTTATAGGCAGACCGAAACGGAAACCGGTGCCTGAATGCAGTATTGAAGCGTCTACCACGTGATAACGATCGAAAATAAACGGAAGGTCATCCTCTGAAATGCCGCGGCCCGTGTCCGAAACGGTAAGCAGTACGCCGTCTGACTCATTCCTCAATGACACGGATATTCTGCCTTCGGGAGGCGTGAACTTGATGGCGTTGCCGAGCAGATTGTTTGCGACACGTTTTATGAGTGGCGCATTGGCATTTATCCTTCTTGTATTTCTGTCCAGATTGAGCTCAAGTTCAATCGGCTTTGCATTGATCTGCGGTGAAACTAAAGCACACACTTCTTCGACAACTGGCACCAGTGAAGTCGGGGACATCTCAGTTTCGAGGAGCAGTGCCTCCATGCGTGTGAACTCCAGCATGTTGCTTATGATCTCGTTCAGTTCTGTTATGCTGGCAAGCAGATTCTCGATATTCTTTTTCTCCGGTTCGGTGAACTTGCCTACTCTGCCCATCTTCATCAGTTCGATGTAAACGCGGATCGAGGTGAGAGGCGTTCTCAGCTCATGCGCGGCAATGCTGGAAAAATTCGACCTCAGTGTGTCCAGCTTGCTCAATTTGTTGAGTGCATCGTATGTCGTCCTGAAATTTCTCGAGTTTTCAATTGCCGTCGCAAGCAACGCCGCAACCGACTCGATGAAGCCTATTTCTGTCTCCCTGAATGCATTCTCCCTTGATGTGCTGAAACATGCCAGTATGCCCAGCATCTTCCCGGCGAACGACACAGGGACGCCTGCCATGCACTTGACAGGCATGCCGCGATTCAGCAATTCCATATCATAGCGCTGCTCGCTGGGCATTCGTGAAAATGCTTCCGCAGCAGATGCTGTGTCTGACATGTAAAAGTGGCTCACCGAATCGGCAGCAAGCGACGCAAACCCGTTACGCCTGGCTTCGCCGATATGGATATCCACCAGCGGTTTGCGAAGAACCTCCTCGATTATCTCTTTCGGTGGACCAGCAGCCGATGCGAGATGCATGGCGCCCATATCGTTTTCCAGAAAGAGACATGTGAGGTCCGCACCGACGAATGTATTGACCTCCAGCGAGGCATAGTTGAGAATGACCGGAAGCTCGAAAGTGGAACTGATGTTCCTCACCACCTTCAGCTCAGAGGCCAGGGCATTAAGCGTCCATTCCATTTTCATTCTGTTCATCCTGTTTTCCATGACGGTTGCATATGCGTCCGCAATGGTCATCGCAACCCGCGTATGCGCATAGCCTCTCCTTTTCTCATCGAAGAGGAAAAAGCCTGAACGAAGCGCGCCATGAGGGTCCGATACCGGAACTATCATGGCATGGCCGATATGGACGGAAGAAATGGAGGCTCGTTTGCCGCTGGCCAGAATACCCTGGTCAATATTCACAACAGAACGGTTTTCCGCGGAATCCGCGGTCAGTTCCGAAATCATATCTGCGCAATCACTGACGGCCTCTTCGCCCAGACCGCGTAACGAAGGGTTGCTTCCGTCGATGACTATCGCCCCTCTGTCATCAGTCCTGTAGAAGGCGGAATACTTCATACCCAGCGCTTTTGCCATCAGAGAAGAAAAACTGGAGGCGACTTCCTCGTCATCTGATTCCCATTTACCGTTGTCGAATCTGGCGGATGAAAATATCAGGTTGAGAAAACCCACGTCCATGGATGAGGCGGTGTCCTGGGAGAACGACATGAGTTTTATCTGCACGAGTTTCGTGAACGCCTTTGAAAGCTGCAACAGAGCGGTTTTCTCGGACTCATGTTCCCTCGGATCGCCTGTGTAACCGAGCAAAATGAGGCAGTCCGGGCTCCCGGCATTTGTCCTGTCCCGTATGAGGATGACATCCCACGCAAGGTATGAACTTTTTCCGGTATTGAGCAGTTTGGAGTATGCGCCCTCGCGATCAACGAAATGGCGCAATACGGATACTTCAGTCTGAGCCAGGCCGCGCAAGCCGAGATCGTCCAGTCGTATGGTTCTCGATGGTTCTGTAGAATCTTCCGGGAACGCTGCCGTGAATTCAAAATTTACTCCCTGGGACTGATAATACAGAATACACGCTTCGGAGCCGGAAAAGGAGGACAGCAGCCTGCAGAAATCCACAGACAGGGCATGAATATCCGCATCCGCATCTATTCTGCCTATCTCATCGAGCATATTCCTGTTTGCGAATCCTATTTCACGTTCGATTGAGAGACGTTCGCGGAAGGCGGACAGCATGCTCATGTTGGCGATGATGGATTTAAGCAGCGCGCATGTTAAGACGGCGTCCGCTCTGTGTTCGCTGGAAAACACCACAAGATAGGAGAACGGTTCTGTTCCTCTTCTCAGGCAGAGGATGGTGCACGTCCGCTCGTCTCCGCCGAGAAAACCGGAAAAGGAGGAAACGACTTCTTTCTTCAGACTCTCCGATTCGGCATCCGCAATTTCAAAAGTGAGGGCATCTGTGTATCGCATCAATTGACCAATCGGGAGGGTGTCTATCTCCGGAATATCTGTTTCAGCGGCGCCTCTGGTCGCGAATGAAAGGCACTCCATTTTCGCACGTTTCTCGAAATATGCCACCACTCTGAAACTGGAAAAACTTCCTGCAAGCATGGCGGCACCCCTTACAGTGCCATCGATCTTCAGGCCGGAAAAGGAGAAGCTGGAAATCAATCCGTTCAGTTCGGAGAGCCGTTTTTTCTCATTGTAGAGCTTCTGCCTGAAAAGAAATTCCTCCGACTTTGCAAGAAATGCGGATGAAAGTGATATTATGTCACCTTCGACGTCGAATTCCGCGCGGGAAGGCACCGATTTCCTGGCATAGAGCACTGTCAGCGTATCATCGCTCACGGAATAAGGAATATAGCAGGTCATGTGTCCCGCATCAGGTTTTACACGACGCGGGTCGTCTACTGACTCATGTGCTGCATCTGCGGAATCAAACAGAACTACAGGAAGCCTTTCATGCACCGCTTTCTCGAGGTTCACATCATCGAGCGGCGGTATTGCATCGGGTTGAGCGGTGCGATCACGGCAGAGACATGACCTGACAGTCCTCCTGCCATTCGTTCTGGAAAGCTCCAGAACACAGTACCTTTCTGTTTCACCAAGCAACCGATTCATCTCCGAGGCGAAGAGAGATTCTAGCGTCTGAGCATCTGATGCGCCGCCTATCGATATGAGTGCATTTCTGATAGACCTCACTCTGGAATGTTTCAGATTCTCATTCAGGAAAGATATGCCGCCGGAGAGCACGAGCAGAAGGCTGCTCTGGATATACGACGACACATTCCGGAAGCCGCAGGCGTGC
Source organism: Thermoplasmata archaeon (assembly GCA_021796895.1). Taxonomy (GTDB): domain Archaea; phylum Thermoplasmatota; class Thermoplasmata; order Sysuiplasmatales; family Sysuiplasmataceae; genus Sysuiplasma. Next base: position 7,579 of record JAKABN010000013.1, read on the forward strand.
GTCTCTCTCAGGTCGAAAAGAAACAGTGCTTTGAAACCCACGGACAGCTGAACCGGATTTACAGACATGCCGTGAATCTTCCGTCCGAGCACGGGTAATACGCCCGTTTCCCCGTCCGGGAACAGTTTTGGCGATTCGTCGCCGGCGAGAGTCATGATTTCCTGAACTGAGACGGGGTCTGAAATCAAATCGCGGATGACGTCAAGCGCGTTTCCGCTGCCACCGGAAACTGAGATTTCAGCCTGTGTGATAAGAAGAACAGCGAAACCCCTGCATCCGAATATACCGGAAATTTCATTACCGGCGGCAACGAGCATCGATGTCATCGAGGTCGAAGAGCCTACAGGCGCGAGTTTCGCGGATCGTGCGATCATGTCCACGGTGGCTGACTGAAAATCCACCTCGTCTATCAACCGGACTGCGCTGTCAAGCATTTCTCCGAGTTCAGCGAGATTTACGGAGTCGCCGGTCTTTCCATCCTCATAGCACAGAAGCAGGACGTATGAGATTCGTTCTGACACACGGCTGAAGATTCTCCTGATGAGAACTCCATTGTTTTTCCATTCGTCTGCAGACGAATGTTCGACTGTTCGGCAGAATGTTCTCACATCACTCTCGCTTGGACCGTCCCTTCCTGAGAAAGCGCTTGCTATTTCCCGGTTTTCCATGTATATCGAAAAAAGACAGGCGGAACATCCTGCATGATGCATTGCCGCGCTTGCGGAAAACAAGGCTGTCCGCTGCGCATGAACTGTCACATGCTCTGAAACAGAGGAGGATGCCGGGGAAAATTCTGCGCCTAGAGACATGGATGATACACCTCAATTTTTTGGCACGATCGGTATGAAAATCCCGATTCTTACCGGTATACAGTGTGTCTGGTATGCATGAGTGGTTTGACCCTGCAAAAGAGGCATATTATCTGTAAAACCATTATATCTCGTCTTTTAAAACTTCGTTCATAAACGTCAGCAACAATACTTGCACCGGTATGTTTGGAGGAATGAACTTCACGAACCGAGCTTTGCATTTTTAAAATCTCAACTCGACATCATTAAATACAGTCTACTGCACTGAAACATCATAATCAGACAGGTTGTCTCTACCATGCCTGAACTGGATCTAGCCGCACTGTTCGAAGTAAAGAAATCGATACTGCTCAGAGGACCCCCTGGAAGCGGCAAGACTGAAATTGCCATGGATCTTGTGACACAATGGCTGAGAAAGGGAGAAAAGATTCTGTTTGTCAGCGTATCCATGAGCGGTGAAGAGATACTCGAGCACATCGTCAGGGCCGGTATCAGGCAACAGGATCTCGAGGGCAGGCTGCTCATAGTAGACTGTTACCAGACACAGACCACACAGTCGCGGGACAAACTCATCATAAGCATAAACGGTCTGTCGCACCTTGAGAGCATAACGCTTGCCATCTCCACGGCTGTCGACGCCCTCGGCTCTCCCGTCAGGGTGGTGATGGACGGCCTCTCAACTCTTTTCCTCCATAATGCACCTCAGACCATGGCGAAATTTGTTCAGGTCCTCTCCACGAGATCAAAGAACGAATTCGGATTCCTGCTGTTCACCGTTGTGGACGGCATGCATGAGAACGTGACGATGAATACACTGATGTCACTCGTGGACGGCGTGGTCGAGATTGAGTTCAACGAGCAGCTGCTGCGATTCTTGCGTGTGCGTTACATCAAAGGAGCCAAGACGGATCAGGGCTGGTTTTCATACAGCATCGGCTCTGACGGAAACCATCTGCGCCTCAATGGCCCCGCGCAGCGAAGCGTGTCTGACGCAAAGGAGACAAATCACTGCACGCACGCAGAAAGAAAAACCGGGGGGAGTTGAGGACAATACAGGGAGCACAGACCCGCAGGATCAGGACATACGTTGACGGATTCGACAAAGTCATCGGCGGCGGGATACCCGAAGGCAACATAGTGCTGCTCTCCGGAAGGCCGGGCACGATGAAATCGTCGGTGGCATTCAACATGCTCTACAGGAACGCGATCAACGAGGGCATCGGCTCCGTCTATATTTCATTCGAGCAGGCCAAGCAGAGCCTCCTGCGGCAGATGAAATCGATGGGCATGAACATCGAAGATGAGAAAAAAATCAGAATAATAGATCTGGGAAATGTGAGGGAAGAGCTGGAACAGGCTGAAACGGACGAAACCATCATATCGGTTCTGAGGGAGCATCTCACGAATCTGGTCAAGGAAGCGCAGACTGCCATACTGGTGCTGGATTCACTCGACGTTCTCGATATATCTGCGGGTGCCACATCCAGAAGGAGCCAGATATTCTTTCTTTTCGAATGGCTTAGAGAAATGAATCTGACAGCAATACTGATTTCAGAAAGCGATCCGGAGGAGGTCATGGAGAAAGGACGTGAGGAAGGTTATCTCTCAGACGGCATAATCAATCTGAGTCTCTCGTCAGAAGAGACTGATGCAGTGAGAAGGAGAATAAGGTGCGTGAAGATGAGGAACACAGAACACGACACTTCACACTACTCCCTACAATTTTCCGATGGAAGGTTCGTTGTGACGCAGTCGATGAGTTGAGCAGTATGCCTAACGTTCAGTTCTGTCCTGTTTGTGGTTATGCTCTGAAGCGATCTGAACGGCAGTGCGGAAGATGCGGTGAGGAGCTGGTGGTCGGTCAGCGCGAAGTTGATGAAGGAGCAACAGAAAAGAGCTCAGGCACGCGATGGGGTTCTGATTACACAATCGAGGCGATAAGTTTCGGCGGCAGTTCGTCGTCTGGTTACGGTGTAAGGGAACTGTCAGGCACAAGGGAAGCGGAAAGGGGAAGAGACAGTTCTTACGAAGATGCGTCGGAATCCAGGAGAATTATAGAGGATCTGAAAAATCAGATCGAGGAGACCAACAGAAAGATGATTGTGATGCGAAACGAGGCCGCCCGGCTTGCATCGGGAAGATCTGCCACGGACGCGCGAACGGAAGATTACGAAAGAAAGAGGAATGTGCGAAGGCTGAGGAAGAGAACCGACCCGGAATTCAGGGCGCTTGTTGACAAGCATCTTCGCCGCATCAGGGAGATACAGCTGACAAACTCTGAAATGATACGTCAGGCATCGGCGAATCATCTGGAATTCATATCGGAAAAGATACTGAGTCCGGGATTGCCGGAGGAATCTGTAGTACTGTTTGTAGGGCCGCCCGGCACAATGAAATCCCTGCTTGCGGCAGATCTGATGCTCAAGATTGCAAGAAGGCAGAAACGCAAAGTGCTCTATGTTGTGCTGGGAGAAAGTGCGAGAAAGCTGCAGGCCAAACTCCTCCTGATGGGAATAATGAAGGAGGAGGACCTGTCCCGCATACGGCTCGTCGACAGAAGAGAGATAACAAAAAACGCTGGTGGAATGCAGGGCACATGGCGCAGGCTTCTGATGCATTACATCGAGGAGCAGGCCAGTCAATTCAGCTATTCTCTGCTCGTGCTGGATAATCTGAACGCGCTTTCATCTATGGTGGTGAACGAAAAGGAGAGGAAGGCGACCTTCGAATTTTTCGAATGGTGCAGAAACAGAGGACTGACTGCAATAGCCATAAAGGAAGGCAGCTACGATATATCCATTTCAGAAAAATCTGCGGAAGCATATCTCGCCGACGGCGTCATCCAGTTCACAAGAACAGGAGACGGGTCGCACGGCACAGTGCCGATGTTCAGACTGATGAAGATGCGGGGTGCGAAAATAGATCCGAGCTATTATGCATTTCAGTTTGTTTCCGGCGATCTCAAGATTGTTTCCGCAGTGGTGTGATCGCTATTCTGATCGCCTGACTGCGCAGCGCCTATTTGTTTAGTCGCATTTTCAGGCGACAGCGAATTTATGTAGAAACCGGTGCCGCGCTCAAAGCCTGCAAGCTTGCTTACCCTCGGAATTATTTCGATATGCCAGTGATAAAAAGGATGCTCGCGGGTGTTGACCGGCGCAGTGTGTATATAGAAATTATAAGGGGGGTCTTCCAGCACCCTGTAGAGGGAGGATAAAGTGTTCCTGAGTATGTCTGCAAGGTCCGCCATCTCACGATTCGTGCATTCGACGAACGAGGACGCGTGTCTCCTGGGAAGTATCATGAGTTCATACGGGTACTTGGATGCGAAGGGCGCCAGGCAGACGAACGATCTGTTTTCGAATACAACCCTCCTGGATTGCGACAGTTCTTCATTTATTATTGCGTCATAGATGCACTCGCCGCCCATGTCGCTGAAGTAGTGTTCGGCTCCGCGAAGCTCACCTGCAACATAAACGGGTATCATCGGTGTTGCAATAATCTGACTGTGAGGATGTTCGAGGGAGGCACCCGCTTCCGCGCCGTGGTTTTCAAAGATGAGAATGTACTTGAAACGCCTGTCCTTCGTCAGATCGGCGAGGCGTGATCTGTACATCTCAAGCAGTTCCATCACCTGCCCGGTTTCGAGCAGCGCTATTGGTCTTTCATGATCGGGGGACTCTATTACCACTTCGTGACAGCCTATGCCTGTCATTGAAGTGAATACAGAGCCGGATGTCTTCTCCAGTTCGCCCTCGATGCGCAGGGCCGGAAATTTGTTCGGGACGGTTCTGATCCACCATCCGGGAGCATCCGCCGCCGTTCCTTCTGATCTGAATGCGAATATCTCCGGAGGAGTCATCTTTTCATTTCCCTCGCAGAACACACAGATTTTCTGAACAACGGGGGAATGCGGTTTCACGTAGTCCTTCGGCCGCCTTGCCCTCTCCTCCGATATGACGACCCAGGTATCTGTTACGTAATCCTTCCTGATTTCCGACAATTCCAACGCACCTTTGCAGTCCGCCCGAGTGCAATCAATGGCATATCTTAACGCTTTTCGCGAGAATATGATGTATCTATTTATGCGTTGTTTATCACGACCGTCCGCTGCCCGGCATCCGTTTTTACATTAAACACTGCTGCCATTGAGAACGTGCCGTATCCGCTCCCGGGAGCACTTCGTGTGAAAACGGCTCACAGGAACTCGCCGGTTAAGCAGGCCGAAAAGATTTCAAATTCACAAACGCGACTCCTCTGCGATTTCAGAATCTGCGGATGTTTGCTGCATTTGGAGATCAATTTACGAATTTCGTCATGAGAGCCGGCAATTTACGCTTGGGCTGCAACTGCCATCAACTGCTGTGCTGCATCAGGGAACGGTTACCAATCGTGAAAACCATAAAAGCACTTTATAAATAATCAAGAACAAATGCGAGTATGGAAACAGGGCGAGGTTGAGATGAAAGTTCTGGTTGTGGATGATTCCTCTCTGACGAGGGCGGCAATGGTTGCCGCCCTGTCGGCATACAATTACGATATTGTTGGTGAGGGGCAGGATGGAAATGATGCTGTTCGTTTGTATTCGGAGAAGAATCCTGATGTCGTTCTCATCGACCTGGCCATGCCCAACAAAGACGGCCTTGAAGCTATTAAGGAGATACTTCAGAGTAACCCGGATGCGAAGATTGTCGCTGTAAGCGCCCTCTATGACAGAACTATGCAGAAGAGAGCGATGGAACTCGGCGCATCGTCGTATATCATAAAACCGTTCGAACTGAGCGAATTGATAAGTGTCATGAGCAAGTTCGAGAAGTAAAGGTGTGTTTTTGCTGATTGGGGCCCATGTCGGAATCGGCGGCGGATTTCAAAACGCGGTTGCTTCAGGTCTCGCGATAAAAGCGGACACAATACAGATATTCACAAGAAACCAGATGCAGTGGAAGGCAAAGCCGATTGAAGAGAGTGATGCAGAACGCTTCAGGGCGGTTTATGCCGAATCCGGACTGAAGGGCATAGTCGCGCACAGCTCATACCTCATCAACCTGGCCAGCCCTGATGATAAGCTCAGGCGCACCTCGGTGCATGCGGTTGTGGAAGAGATGGAAAGATGCCGCCGGCTTGGAGTACCGACGTACATTTTTCATCCCGGAAGCCATGTTGGCTCGGGCGACACGAAAGGCGAAGCCACGGAAGCCAGGAGCATCAGAGAAGTGTTGAACCGGACTGAGAGTTCTGATGTGAGAATGGCCCTTGAGACCATGTCCGGACAGGGTAATGTCATATGCCGGAGCTTCGAATCTGTCGCAAATGTAATTGATGCGGTGGACTCACCCAGACTCGGCGCCTGCATTGACAGCTGCCACATATTTGCCGCAGGCTATGACATAAGAGATGCGAAACGACTGAATTCAACGATGAAAATGTTCCGCGACACGATAGGCATCGAAAGACTGCTTGCATTCCATCTCAACGACTCAAAAGCGGACATCGGAATGCATCTCGACAGGCATGAGAACATAGGCAGGGGTAAGATTGGGATCGCGGGATTCAGGGCGCTGATGCATTATCGCGGTATCTCCAGGATTCCAATGGTGCTTGAGACACCGGGCGGAGAGAAAGCGTACAAGAAGGAAATAGCAATGCTCAGGAAACTTTAGGCCGGCTTATTTCCGCATAGAGCATTTCATACTCTTTGGCCGATGCTTCCCAGGAATGGTCGCTTGACATGCAATTTCTTACCAGACCGGACCATGTTTCAACGGACTGGAATGTCTTAACGGCGCGAGTCAGAGCGTATGCAAGCTGCTCCGCGCTCTCATCTTCAAAGACGAAACCATTGCCTTCGCCGGTATCCGGATCGAAATCCATGACTGTGTCGGCGAGTCCGCCCGTCTTTCTCACGACTGGCACAGAGCCGTAGCGCATGCATATCATCTGACTCAGACCGCACGGCTCGAATCTTGACGGCATCGCGAAAATATCAGAGCCTGCATACATCCTGTGCGCAAGCTGTTCGTCATATCGCAGGACCGCTCTGACATTTATGTCCGTTGACGCCCTCTCCTGAATTTTATTCATCAGTTCCTTATCTCCTGTTCCGAGTATTATGAACTGGAATCCTCCTTCGATGCTGTCCAGCGCATCGATCAGCAGATCGATGCCCTTCTGCTCCCAGAGACGGCCGATGGAAACAATGAGGGGTCTCTTGACCTGAGGCAGTGAAAATGTTCTCTGAAGCGCACTCTTGCACGACGCCTTTCCGTCCATGGCCGTCATGCCGTAATTGGAAGGGAGCAGCGCATCCGCAGACGGGTCCCACATTTTGTAATCGATGCCGTTCAGAATGCCCGTCAGCCTGCCGCTGTGTTTTCTGATAATGCCGTCCATGCCGAAACCGTACCTGCCCGTCTGTATTTCACGGCTGTATGTGGGACTCACGGTTACTATTCTGTCGCTGTACACAATACCGGCTTTCATGGCGCTGGCTTTGCCGTAAAACTCTATACCCTCTATATCGAAATATGACTGGTTTATGCCTATCTCTCCCATGATGGAGGGGGGCGAATTTCCCTGAAACTGCAGATTGTGTATCGTGTAGACAGAATGCGAAGCATCGCCCTTCTGTTTCAGAAGAAGGGGTATAAAACCGGATTGCCAGTCGTTGCAATGCACTATGTCGTACGAGCGTGCTGAAGCTATTTCGGCAGCGGCCGCTGCGAAATAGGCAAACCGCCTGTCGTCATCGTCATAACCGTACATGTCCTTTCTGCCGAACAGGTCGGAATTCGACAGTTTCAGTGCCGACCATCCGCCAGTTTTCTGAGACGTCACGCCGAATGTCATTCCGTTCACTGTATACGATTCACCGCCCGAAGCGGTCGATGCACCGTAGTCAGGAGTCATGACATCCACTTCATGTCCCGAAGCGGAAAGAGCATTGGAGAGAGAATACACATAATCGGCGAGTCCGCCCGATTTTGAGAAGGGCAGCGTTTCGGCAGCAACGACAGCTATTTTCATTTCACACCTATGCTCTCAATGTCTAACGATTAAATCTTTTTATCTATTCCAAAAACGAAGTGTTTTATCGGCAGTGCGCGTTTGACGGCCCATGGCAGAGTTCAGATACCGATTTAACGTAAACTGGGTGGATACGGATGCCCTGTCCGTCGTTCATTTCTCCAACTATTTCCGTTATTTTGAGAAGACTGAGGAGGCGTTCTACGCCAGCACCGGGTTAGACCACAGAAAAGAGTCGGAAAGGCATTCTGTGGCATTTCCTAGAGTTGATGTGAGATGCTCCTATGAATTTCCATGCAGATTTGGTGACGAGGTGGAAGTTTCGCTGAAACTTGCCGATATCAGGGACAAGGCAGTGAATCTGAACTTCGAAGTCACGAATGTCACCGGTGGAAGGCTTTCGGCCAGGGGTGCGGTCACACTGGTCTGTGTGGACACGGGCAAATGGAAAGCGGTGAGCATACCGCCGGAGCTCAGGGAAGTCTACTCAAAACTCAGCTGATCGGTCTGCCGTCGAGAAAAGGGGTCCTCCGCTGAACAAACCACATGATGACAGCGGCGGCGGATGCCGTGAGGAAAGCATACAGATAGGAGTCCAGGACACTGAACGTGAACAGCAGCCCCATGAGCACATTGGATGAAAAGAGGCCTATGCCTCTCCACGCGCTCAGCGAACCCATCCCCCGTGATATTCTTGCGGAGGGTGTCAGTATGGATGCCACCACCGGTTCAAATGTTTCAATGCTTCCCGTTCCGAAACCGAGGACGGCCGTCGACAGATAGAATCCCGGCAGACCCAGGTGGTAATGGTACGACAGCCCAATGAACAGGGAGCCTATGGCTGAAACCAGGTAGCCGAATTTCCACAGTCCCGAAGCAGCCCTGAGCCTGGATGAGCCCAGCGCGTAACCCGTGAGACCTGAAACGCCGAGGAACACCGCGTAAGTGAGCAGGCCCATGGCATAGTTGTGTTCCGCGCCAGCGACGGTGATAATCGGGAAGCCCAGACTGTAATAACTGAATCCGAACAGGCCGGCTGACACAAGAAACAATTTCATCGAAGATGAGTTCGCGGCAGCATCTGCCTTTCCTGCCTGAGTCCTGCTGGCAAATTTTTCGTGCCTGTCTTCCCTCACCATGGAGAGGACAGCAGACGAAGCAAGTATCGGCACAATCATGATCAGCATGACCAGCGGTATGCCGAATCCGCTGTAGAGCAGCACGAATGCAATCACGGTGGAAAGCATTCCGCCGCCGACGTCCAGCGAGTGCAGGAAGCCGAATATACGTTTGATGTAACCCGGATCGGAAACCTCGACCAGCAGCGCCTTTCTCACCGGAGATCTGAAATCTCTCGACCACCAGCCGCCGAGATAAAGGGCGGAGTTTTCCACTATGTTTCCTGGAAGACCGCTGACGGACAGCAGAGTGATGAGCAGATTTCCGCCTATTGCCAGCTTCTTCTTGCTGTATCTGTCCCCTAGTTTTCCGCCCGCATATGACACAGCGGAGCCTATGCCGTAGGTCAGCGCCATGAGAAGGCCGAACACATAGGCGGGCTGTTTGAGCAGAAATCTCACTACGATAGGAAAAAGTCCCACTATTGCCTGATAGCCAAGATCGGCAAAGAAGGCAGAGAAGGATATCAGAAGCACTTCTCTCGTGAGCCACTTCCTGGTTTCGTCCCTCACATCAACACTGAATATTTCAGTTTATTTATGTGTTGACATGACAGTTGCAGGAAAGCATGCAGCCGGGCGCAACAGCTATTTATTACCCGAAAGGATAATCGTCCGAATCTGTCTGCATGCACTGCAGCATGTCTGGTCCGGCGCAGAACGTGCAGAATTTGGCGATGGATATGAAAGCAATGGTAATGGCCGCGGGGAAAGGAACACGCCTCCTGCCGCTCACCGCGACGAGACCGAAGCCCATGATTCCGCTTCTGAATGAGCCCATACTGGACCATATGATGAAAAGCCTGAAGGATGCTGGCATCGACGAGACAATCGTCCTCGTTGATTACCTTTCCGACAAGATAGTGAGACATCTGGGAAACGGAGAACGGCTTGGAATGAAAGTGGAATACACGACGGACAACATAGTGCGGGGTACTGCCGGAGCCGTAAAGAATGCGGCTTCCCGCCTGCGGGAACCGTTCATAGTTGTTTCGGCGGATGTGCTGACCACGATTGACCTCAGAAAGCTGATCAGTGCGCACGAATCCATGGGCACGCAGATAACAATGGCCCTTTCCAGAGTACGTGACCCGTCGCAGTACGGCGTTGCCATCATGGACGACACGAACAGAGTGACGAGATTTCTGGAGAAGCCGAAGAGGGAAGAGGCGTTCAGCAATCTCGTCAATGCTGGAATGTATGTCTGCGAGCCCGGTGTACTCGATATCATTCCTGACGGATCGCAGTTTGATTTCTCAAGAAATCTGTTCCCCAAGATGCTGTCCGGGGGAGATGCCATAGGCGGTCACCCCTTCGATGACTACTGGAACGATGTGGGATTACCCAGCACGTATCTGGGCGCAACGAGGGACATGGTGGAAGGGAGACTGGAATCCGGGCACAGCATGACAGTGACAGCAGATGACGGGGACATGAAATACGGAAGGCTGGTGACGGGCAGTAACTGTTCCATAGCCGCCTCTGTTGACATCGATGGCTTTGCCGTACTCGGGGACAATGTCACGCTGGGAAAAAATGTTACTATATCACACTCTGTGGTGTACAGCAATACGGAAATAGGAGATGATTCGGTGATTTCGGAGGCCATTGTGGGTGAGGGAGCAGTTCTGGGTAAATCGGTTACGCTTGATCAGGGTGTAGTGATAGGTGACAGGACGAGGATCGGCGAAGGAAGCCGCATCGGCCATAACATCAAGATATGGGTTCATTCCAGGCTTGGACCGGGAACAAAAATGTTGCATACGTGATAAAAATGAGATTGTATTCATGGGAGAGGTACGAACCGCTGAAGGTCACGAAGACGGGAATAGCCATAGCCAAATTCTTCGGAGAAGGGGCAACGATCGGGACGGGAAGGGACGGCAATTCCGTCTCCCGGTTCACCAGGCGATGCATAGTCAGCGGTCTCGTTGCGAGAGGTGCACAGGTTCTTGATTTCAGGATGTTACCGAGTCAGGCGCTCAGACACGGCATAGTGAGCCAGAACCTCGACGGTGCCGTGTATGTTTCATTCTACAGGGATGAAGTTCAGATACATGTATACGGCAGAGACGGACGGAACTTGCATGCGGAAGGGTTGCTGAAGATAAGGGAGCAGGTCGGAGACGCTTCCGATGAATCGTGCACCAGAAACGAAATCGGTTCGCTGATGCAGTATACAAACGGCATTGACGACTATGTTGACCATCTCCTTTCAATAGCGAGCAGGAAAATGGCAAGGAAGATGCTGGTGGACACTCAGGCGGATCCGATATCACTTGTTGTGGAACCTCTGCTGCAGAAGATGAACATAGATTACAGAATATTCAATCCCATGATGATGGACAGCGGCGCACTTCGCGGCAGAGAAGAGTTCATGGATGAACTCAAACTGGGAAAGTATGACGCAGGAGTGATCGTAGAACGGGACGAACTGCTCGGCGTCACCCTGATTGACGGTGAGGGGAAGAAGGTGCAGTTCGGCTCTTTTGAAGAAATGATAAAGCGCCTCTCAAGAGACAGCGATGATGCGCGATGAACGGTGCCCGCATCGTTTCGTTCGTGCTGAATGCACATCATCCGCATACCGGATGCGCGGAACGCGGAACTGGCGCACGAATCCGGCTCTGCGAGGTTGTCAGGGACAGTTATCTGCAGATCATACGCGTTTTACGGACAGTCGCAGGGGAGAACGGGAGGACAGGCATCACCCTGTCAGTCCCTCCGACCCTTCTCGCGCTCCTGTCGGAGGATAATTTCAGACAGGATTTCGAGCACTTCATGGACAATTCTGTAAAGAATTTGACGGCTGATCTCAGGTATCTTGCCGAGACGGGAAGCAGGGAAAAGCTGAGAACAGCAGAATACTGGCTTAAGAGATACGAGCAAATTGCGTTCCTCTTCAGCGATATAGGGGGTGACATCGTTTCGGAACTCTCGAGACTCGAGGGAGGGGGCCTGGAATTGATAACCACCACTGCCACAAATGTCTGTCTTCCGCTGCTCGGAAATGAGAAGTGCATGAAAGCGCAGATCATGGCAGGCGCCTGCGCCTTCGGGGAACATTTTGCACGCGAACCCCGCGGCATATGGATTTCCGGAGCAGCACACGGATGCAACAAGCACAGAGAAGGTCATCCCGCAGACGCGAAGTTTCCATGGAAGACTGTTGAGGATGCAGTGGCGTCTGCAGGACTGGATTACTTCATTACCGATGCGAATCCGGACGGAAACACCAGTGAGAACGGCCTCGACGGAACAGCTTTCTTTACCGGAAACAGCGGCTACGCAGTGCCGGCGGAGGAGTACAACGGCGGGTATGTGATGGATCCGGACTATCTGGACACTGGAGTAAAGAGCATTCCCGGTGGCGTACGATACTGGCACAGAACTGTTGACAAAGCAGCAACGGAGGGCGAAAAACAATATTCGCCGGAGAAAGCGGATGCGAAGGCAGGGCAGCACGCATCAGATTTTCTGAACAAAATCGCCGGGATTCCTTCATCGCCGGAAGGAATCTTCGCCACGGTGGTGATGGGCGCCGAGCTGTTCGGGCACCTGTGGTACGAAGGGCCGGACTGGATCAGGCAGGTATATGGAAAAATGAGCAGTTTCGGCATATCCGGCGAAACAGTGCGGGAACGGATGCGCGCGAGCGGTCTCACGAAAACGATTAATCTGAACGTCCTGCTTTGCGTGCCTGATTCCGGCGATGACGATCCATCCTGCGGATACGCTTCAGGAATCTGGAAGAGCGTCCACGAAGACGAGAACGGCTATGTCGCGCTGCTGCGCAGCACTGAGTTGAAGAAATCAGAACCAATTGAGAGGGTCCTGAAACAGATGGGAAGAGAATTGCTGCTCACTGAAGGGGATGCTGCAGTACATGAGGACTGTTCCCGCCTCAGCGGAAATGATGCGCTTCTGCCGGACATGATTCATTCCGGGCACTTCAGGAGACTCATGGAGATTGCTGCCGGGAACGGTATATCGCAGACAGATACTGGCTTTGTTGAAAACTGCGAGAGAGAGTATTCTGCGTTTCGGAAGCTTGAAACCTCTTTCTGGGACTGAAATGCATCCCGGCGATAGTCCGCTCAATGCTCACTGACATCCTCCCACGAGTGAATTCGCAGGCTTGCGCTCGCTTCTTGGTTATGCTTATCTATGCGTTTCATTCTGGCACTGAGAAGTCATGGCCGGAATGGTATATTTTAGCAGGAATATGCGCAGTGTGCTTGCGGTGGGATTCGCCGGAATGATCCGCACACTCGGGAGGTCTTCAGCAGTCATACTGCTGCCTGTTTACTTTCTGATTGACAGGCATTCCAGTTACATGCTCATAGGAACCGTGATCGCGATCAGTTTCCTGTTCACAGTGCCCATGGGAATCATCGGAGGCACGCTCGCCGACAGAGTCGGAAGGAGGCCGCTCTTCACGGTCCTGCCTTTCCTGTCTGCATTGGGCTTTTTC
>JAKABN010000166.1 GCA_021796895.1 Thermoplasmata archaeon
GATGTCGAGGGAACTGTCAGAGAGGGTACGTCGGTGTGGAAAGCTCTGCCGCCTGAAATATTCAGACCTGCAGTCTGAGTTTGAAGAGGCTGTGAAGGCAGAACAGACAGGGACAAGAGCATTGCTGCAAGCGATGTGATTGCAATCACCTTTGCTGCAAAATTATTTTCAAACATGGACACACACCGTTTACGGCTTCTGGTTATGGAGGAGCGAACGCAATATAAAACACGATTCCATGGCACTCTTGTCTGGACGTTCTTACAAAATGAGGGGAGCGCCAGATTCCAACGGATTACGCACCCTTAATGTGTGAATCGAATAAGATTCACCCTTCTTCGGACTGTTTCAGGAGTCGATACGTGAACACGTTGGACGTTGGGGTACTTACCGGCGGACAAAATTGAGTGTTTTCAGCTGTATCTTTTATATAGCTGTTTCGAATACAGCCAAGAGACTAACTGCAAATAATTGCGGGGGTAGTCTAGTTTGATAACAAAAAGAGTGGTAATTTCTGTCTTGGTAATGTGCGCCTTGGTGTTCAGTGGGCTTGCCGTGGTATTGCCTTCGGCCGCTCACGCAGCAGGACCCTCCGGAACGTTCATCTGGGGAACTCCGATAGATACACCTGTGACTGACCTGAATCCGTTAACTGCGACAAACTTGGAGTCAAATGTCGTAGGAGTGATGTATTCGACGTCGATGATGCTTGAACTTTCGAATGGCACGATCCTGCCATGGCTTGCCAGCAGCTACAATGTGACAAATGGCGGCAAGACATTCACGTTCAACCTCGTCCACAACGCAGTCTGGATGAACGGGACAACAGTTGCCGGGAGTATAACCGCACAGGATGTTGTCTACACATTCCAGGCAATTATGGCAAATGTCAGCCTTGACGCATTCAATGTTGATCCGTATCTGACCAACGTGACAGCTTTGAACACATACACTGTGCAGTTCACAGTAAATACAAACACAGTGATGATGTTCAGGTACCTCGCTGCCCAGACTATCATACCGTACGCTTGGCACAACTATGTGCATAATGCGAGCGATGTGGGCAGCTACACAAACATGAACGTTGGACATGAAATTGCTGCCGGACCATTCATACTGAGCACCGTAAACAGCGGCGGTGTGACATTCACGGCAAATACGCACTTCTGGAAGGGCACACCTCATCTGAATCAGCTTGTCATGGTTCCGTTCAAATCGACCTCAAGCATGACACTGGCACTTAAGACCGGGTCGATAAATGCAGAATATCCATCTCTGAGCGATTACCTAGCACTGAACGCGTCGTCTCAGTTCACGAATGTTTTCTATAAGCAGCCATGGGCATTCTACCTCTGGATGAACGACCATATTGCGCCGTTTAACAACACCAACTTCAGGCAGGGACTTGCCTATTCAATCAACAAGACACAGATAATACAGAAAGCTGAAGATGGTCTTGGCGGAGCGGGTTCGTACGGCGGCGAGAGCTGGATCAACACATCATGGTGGGCACCCAATCTTCCATACTACCATTACAACACAACACTGGCCACAAAGTCTTTTGAAGCTGCCGGACTGCACCTCCACGGTGGTTTCTGGGCATACAGTAACAATACGACAGTAACACTGGCCATAACAGAACCTCCCATTTCCGACTGGATTGCTGCATCGTCGATGATACAGCAGGATCTGGCGGCAGCGGGCTTCCAGGTAACATACTCCGTGACGCCGTTCAGCACATGGGGTGGCGAGATGTTCCAGCCCAATGTTTCTAAAGCTTCGAGTGTCATGAGCTACTTTGGTTATGTTCCCTCATATCCAGACCCGTACTACATTATCTGGGATCTGTACGCATCCAACTCATTCTGGAACAGCTGGATTGAGCACTGGAACAACCCCCAGTACAACCAGCTCGTAAATGAAGCGGGAAATCAGTCGGGCAATCCGACTGCCGAGATGAATTACCTGTTCCAGGCCCAGGCAATAGCTGCCCAGCAGGTGCCGAACGTGCTCATTGGAGACACGGGCAACTACTACACATTCAATCACAACGTGCTTGGCGGCTTCAATACACATGTTTCAATGCTCAACGCGCTGAACCTTCTTTCAGTGCACACAGCCAGTCCGAAAACAGCGACATCTTCAAGCAACAACTTAGGCACAACAACATACATCATCGCGGGAGTTGTCATTGTCATCATAGCGGTGGCCGCAGGAGCAGCACTGTACATGCAGCGCGGACGCAAGAAGAAGGAAGAGTGAATAAGGGCACAGTTCGGAAAACAGATTGAATGCGCCAGACCAAACCTTTTCCACATTTCATCATAAGATTACCTGCGGTGCTTTGAAGGCGATTGCGTGATAACACTCAGATACATTCTAAGAAAAATAATTTACATGTCGATAACACTTTACATCGCAATAACATTCAATTTCCTCCTTCCGAGGATGATCCCGGGGAATCCTGCGATTACTATACTGCTTTCCAGATACAAGTACCTCCCGCCCGGGAAAGTTAAACTGCTTGAGAGCGAATTTCACCTGACTGGAACACTCTGGCAGCAGTATGTGGGTTACCTGGCTGGACTCGTCCACGGAAACCTCGGTGTTTCCTACTACTTCTATCCCGAGAGTGTGTCACAGATCATCATGACGCATCTCCCCTGGACCCTTTTCCTGCTCGGCACAGCGACTGTGATATCGGTCATAATCGGTGTTGCATATGGCTCATACATAGGATGGAGGGCCGGATCGCGATCGGAGTCGCTGCTGTCCTCGATTGCTGTCACACTGACGTCTGTACCGTATTTCTGGCTCGGACTCATATTTCAGCTTGTTTTCGCAGTAATGATCATTATAAACGGTTTCCACATTTTTCCCGTCGCGCAGGCATATTCATACAACGTGACACCGGGACCCAACCTGCCGTTCATAGAGAGTGTCGCATGGCACGCGGCTCTCCCTCTGATTACGCTCATCATCACTAGCTTTCCCGGTTTCGCGCTGATTATGAGAAATACAATGGCGACTGCACTCAATGAGGACTACATACTGATGGCGCGTGCAAAGGGATTGACGCAAAGAAGAATCATGAAGAGATATGCAAGCAGGAATGCGATCCTGCCCGTCGCGACGTCCATCGCTCTTTCGTTTGCGTACATTGTGGGAGGAGCGTTTCTTGTCGAAGTGATTTTTTCTTACCCCGGCATTGGTTACACGCTGTACAATGCAGTGACGGTTGGAGATTATCCGCTGATGCAGGGCATATTCCTGATTATTACAACAACAGTCATACTGGCGAATTTTTTCGTGGATATAATGTATGCATTCCTTGATCCGAGGGTGTCACTCAGATGAACTATACGGACGAATTAGTCAAGATTCAGAAACGGAATTTTTCGAGGAAGCAGGCAGAGATAGCCAAGCGGCGTGCTCTTGATTTTACGCGCAGACTCTGGAATAACTGGAAATCCAGGATAGGCATAATAATACTCGGCGCGCTGGTAATCATAGGCATTGCCGCGCCGCTTATTGCACCGTATTCGCCATACGATATCTCGTTCAGGGCATGGCAGCCGCCGTCGGCCGCCCATCTTCTTGGAACAGATTACGAAGGAGCCGACGTCCTGTCGCAGTTCCTTATTGGAACGGGCACGTCGCTCTACGTGGGCATCTCAGTGGCGATTTTTGCCGCGGCCATAGGAACGCTTGTCGGCGTCGTTACAGGATATTTCGGCAGGGTTGCGGATGAAGTGCTGATGAGATTCGTGGACATACTGCTCGTCATACCAGGCTTTCCTCTGCTGGTGCTGCTGTCCGCATATTTCCCGCCCACGCTGAATACAACCATCATAATACTCGCTATATTGAGCTGGCCGGTGCTCTCCAGAATCATAAGAGCACAGGTGCTGACGGTGAAACAGAGGCCCTACGTACTGGCATCCAAACTTAGCGGATACGGCAGCTTCCGCATCATATACAGAGACATATTGCCGAACCTGATGCCGCTGATATTCATAAACATAATTTTCCTCGTCGTCGGCGCAGTAGTCGCGCAGGCCG
>JAKABN010000167.1 GCA_021796895.1 Thermoplasmata archaeon
GATGAGGCATGAGACTCACAAACTTTGAAATGTATATGTACCGCTGCCTCTTGCTGCTGTTGCTGTTCCTGCTCCATTCAAAGACCAGCACTCCGTCCACGCTGTCTATGACCATTTGCTCCTTTCTCTTCTCCAGTATGCCCTGCGTGAGCAGTATGTATATCACGCCCTTCCATTTCTTGGACATCCTCTGCATCCCGCGCAGCATCGCCACTATGTCCATTACGTCTAGACTCTCGGTGAGGAAAAGATCGGTCAGGGAATCGATTATGATGAAGCTGCCGTCGGCTTCTCTGTCAAGGAACTCAACGAGCGAATCGATGAGTCCTTTTCCCCTTTTTCTGAGGAGACCGCCATCGGAGCCCACCCATCCAGCTGGAACGACCGAATTTTCGAAATAATATTCTGAGAAGTCTGTGAATTTTACGTTCTTTTCAAATGCGTCATGAAATTCATCGTTAAATGAAAACAGTATTTCCTGCAATATTTCCTCTTTGGGCTTGAAGAATGTGACGTAATGCATTTTCAGCGGCAGTTTTCCCTGGGCCGCCTTATCCCCCATGAGATATCGAACTGATTCCGGTCTCTCCACAGCCAGTGAAATTTTGGACGCGGAAGTATAGGCGAATTCCACGAAACCGCTCCCGACGTCGCCCAGCAACAGCACCACAGCTCCGGGGGGAAGTCCCCCGTCAAGAATTGAATCAAAGTCGGATACACCTGTCGGTATCCTGATATGCCGTGCATCCGATCCCATGCCTGTAGTATTGTTTTACCAGTGATTAATCTTTTCCATCCCCGATTACGGCAAGTAACCACCCGATGCCAACGGCTTTTATCCGGAAGGATAAAAATCATACGATGGAACTATGTCATTATGTTTATACATAAAGAAATGAACTCGACTATCAATTACCTTAAGGTATGGTCAGATTTGTCATGGTGAACTTGTCGTGACGGGAAATTACTTCGGCAACATGAAGCTGGGCAAACAGCTCACCGAAAAGGCCAGGGAACTCGCCCAGGAGAGGGAAGAGGCTGAAACTAAAGTGGCCGAGCTCGACAAATATGCCTCTATGTGCCTCAGACTCGGTTTCACTTCAACCAGATTTGATGAAATTGCAAAGAACGCTAAGGAAAAACTCGAGGCGATGGACTACCGCGGAGCTATTTCTGATGCTTCGCATGCAATCTCCAGCCTTATCGATGAGCTGAACCAGATGTTCCGCTCCAGAATCGATTCCACGGTGAAGATTCTCAATTTCCTGGGCTCAAAGGGTTCGGATGTCGAACATCTGAACAGCAATCTGAAGGATGTCCGCTCATTGCTGGATGCCGGTGAATTCGAAAAAGCCGACGCTCTGCTGACGGAAGTCTGGTCGCGGGAAGAAAAGAACGTATCGGAACTCTACTCTGTCGAGTTCTCGAAGGTTCAGAGAACAATTGTGGAGGCAAAATCCCGTGGAATGGTTCTCGAGGGTGTTGATACCCTGCTTTCAAGTGCGAGGAACGAGATGGTATCAAACAACTTCGAGAATGCCTTCAGGCTTCTCGATGAGGCTGCCGCATCAATAGTTTCTAAATTCAGAGGGAGCACGGAGTCGCAGATACAGTCAATATCCTCGAAGATTGAGATATCGAAACAATTCGGACTTGGCACCTCTTCGCACAGGGAGAGACTGGAGCAGGTGCAGGCGCTGCCTCCGGAGAAGAGATTCGGCGAGATCCAGTCATTGCTGTCGTCGCTTAACAGGGACATTGACCACAAACTCAGGAGGGCGTTTGAAGTGAATATAAAAACGATACGCTCCGATATGCTCAACAAAGCACTCCCTCCCAGCGTGATAAGCGCATCGTCACTCCATCTCAAACAGACGGAACAGATGCTGTCTGAGAATGATTTCGAAAAGGCTTATTCCACGCTCAAGCAGGTGGAGGCGGATCTGGAAAAGGCGAAATACGATCACATTGCACGCATATTGCTCAACGGTAAAAAATACATTTCAGACGCCATCAGGAACGGAGCAGACGTTTCCCCGGTCAACGAACAGATTAAAGAGGTCAGGGAGCTGATGAAGCGGCGCCGCTTCGACGAAGCTGTCAGGACAGCGGAGCTTGCCAACGAATCGGCGAAGGAGCTTGCCGAGCAGATCACTCGTGCATCGGGCCTGATGAAAACCATCGAAGCCGAGTATGCAATACTCTCCGCACGGATGACTAATTCCGTGGATACGAGCATAAAGTACGCGGATGTAAAACGAAGATATGCCGAGAAGGATTACCCCGGCTTCATCGATGGAGCCAATCTTCTTGTTTCCGAGATGCGTTCGATGCTGGAAACATTTTCGACCAGCCAGATAGACGGACTCGACAGAAAGATATCCGCGCTGGAGTATCTCGGCGCTGAAACACTGGATCTCAACAAACTGCTGGAAAACGCAATTTCACTTGTTAAGAATCAGGAATACAACAGATGTCTGGAAATAACAGCCAGGATGGAAGAGGAAGCAGACAGTATGCTCCTGCGTTTGAACGACGTGTGGATGAAAAAGGCGGCGGAGTCCTCATCGTCTGCATCAGGAAATATGAGAGAGAGGCTGGAAAAACTGATGATCGACGCAACCGCTCTCCAGGCCAAGGAGGAGTATTACAGGTCATCGTGTGTGGCTAAGGACGTGGTCGACTGGTCAAACAATGGAGATGTGTATAGAGTCAATTCTCTTGTTCAGAGGACAAGAAGGCTCATGTCTGTTTCACCGCTTGTTTCCAGCGGCGCTGCTGCAAACATGATTGACGCGGCCGAAAGGAATCTGGCAATCAATGTGGAGTCCGCATTGAAATCTGCCGGAGAAGCGCATGACATAATGTACGGTCTGGTCGCCGACTATTTCGCTAATGAGATGTCTGATTTGATGTCGATGATATCTGCTTCAAGGCGCAAGAAGGTCGAGATAGGTTATGGTTACAATCTTATTGGAAGGGCGCGCGCCGCTTTGAAGTTTGAGGACTTCGAAACAGCTACCAGAATGGTATCCATAGCCAGAGAGGAAATACAGACGAAGCTCAAACACGTCGAGGAGATCGAAACCAGCCTTGACAGGGTGGAAAAACTGTTCATTGAAGGGAAGAATTCAGGCAGTGACCTGAGTGAAGTGGAGGGGATGATTGCCGAAGCCAGATCAGCGGTCAAACGTTACGACTATGCCTCTGCAGGTATAATCGTTCTGGAGGTTCAGGAGAAGGAGGAGAAGATACTTGCACCGAATCTGGCAGCCAAGGAGATACTGGCAATGAAATCGCTCCTTCAGCTCGCCAGTACGCTATCCCTCGATACGACCGATTTCGAAACCGTGAAAAACGAGGCGACATCGCTCATGCGTGAACGCAATCACTACGCCGCTCTTGTCCTTTCCAGGAAACTCGTGAAGGATATTGAGGCGGTCGTGCAGAACGCAATCGACAGCGCAATTAAGGCGGTTGCAGCGGACAGTGCACGGGCAGAGCTGGATGGAATAGACGTCAAACTCGTCGAGTCCAGGCTTGTGAAGGCCAGAGAGCTGATGGCACAGAAGCGGTTTGAGCAGGCATTCAACAGTCTGAGTCTTGCGGACAAGGAACTGGATTTTTCAAGAAACGCCGTGGCGGAAACCGCGGCAGCGATGCGCACGGCGGAAGAATATGTCGAGCATCTGGATGAACTGGGCATAATCGAAGGCTCTGCCATTGGCATGCTGCGACAGTCCAAATCGCTTCTCAACAACGAGCAGCATCTTCTGGCACTGCAGACTGCTCAGAAGTGTATAGAATTGTGCGGCGAGACTCTGAAGAAGAAGGGTCCCCAGATGCTGACGCGATTTGTGAGTGATTTCATGCACTTTGTGCCTGACGAAGAGATTGAAGAGCTGAATCAGAACATGCATACTCTGAAGCCTATGCTCGAAGCCGGAAAGCCGGAAGGCGCTTCCGGCCTGCTCTCCATCAAGGAATACTGCGAGAAAGTGAAGCTGC
>JAKABN010000014.1 GCA_021796895.1 Thermoplasmata archaeon
ACCTTACGCGCCTGAGTGAAGGCGTCCATACAGGAACGCACGTGGATGCGCCGTTCCATTTCATACAGAGCGGCAGGAAGATAGACGAGCTGGAAATGACGAGCTTCTTCTGCAACGTGCGGGTCATTGAAACAAGGCGGAAGAGCATTACCCCCGGTGTGCTGAAGGGGAAGAGGATCAGGAAGGGCGACGGTGTCCTGTTCAGGACATCCAACTCGCGACTTTACGGTAAACCGTTCACAAAGGATTTCGTTTTTATCGAAGGCGAAACAGCAGATATGCTCGTACGTATGCGCGTACCCATTGTCGGTCTGGATTATCTGTCCGTTGAGAAGTTCGGATCGCACGACGCACCCGTGCACAATGTGCTTCTTGGTGCCAACATACCGATTATCGAAGGACTCTGTCTAAGCGGTGTGAAAGAGGGACGATACACACTTGCCGTATTCCCGATCAGACTCCAGGGAAGGGAAGCCGCACCTGCGAGGGCAGTGTTGTTTTCGCCACCGCTCGCATCTTCGATACGCCTTAATGAGCGGTAACAGTTCGTCTCCGTATTCGATTAATAATTCAGGTGATATTGCCGCCATTTGACAGTGTGTCGCCTCGTAAACTTGAAAGGCATGCGGGCGATGCGCATATCCGGTGCATAACATAATGAAACAGAGGGGCCGCATCGCCGATATGAGTTTTTCCGTAGCTTCCATAATCAGCACAATCTCATCGGTCATGACGCTGCAGGAAGGCGACATAATCGCAACCGGCACTCCGGCGGGTGTCGCCCCCATGGCCGCAGGCGATTCGGTGGAAGTGAAGATTGACGGCATCGGCACATTGCGACATGGAGTGGTCTCGGCGGTTTGAATCCGATTGCGCGCGGATCAATCCCAGAAACGTTTTGTCCGTGCAAAAATTATCTCCTGCTCGAGTATGTCCTTGAGCAGCTGCTCTTCCTCCTCACCCTGCTTTGAAAGTATTCTTGCAGCGCTGTCTGGTCCTATTCCTCTTCCCGCAAGCACGAGCATTGCCTTCTGTCCGTACTCCATGACAAGGTTTGCATTCTTCCTGAGCTTTCGCACCTCCCTGATTTCGTCGTCGCTGAATTTCTTCTGCGATTTCAGCCTGCGGGGGAGTTTTTCATGATCGAAGCTGCTCAGCGCCGCGACCATCGGGCTGCCGCATTTCCAGCATTTGACCCGCCTCCCTTCCCTGGAGGGCCTGCTCTTCCATTTCGCCTCGCAGTGGAGGCAGAGCATTGAAAACTCTTCATCCATCAGTCTCTTCTTCAGTGCCTCTAGTATGCCCCTGTCCGCTCTCGACGGCCTGTAGAGTTCCCTCGTCGCATCGAGACCCTTTCTTCCGTATGAGGAGAGCGGGGCATAGACGACGCGAATCGTGCCAGATGCGATGTCCGCAAGCACGCCAGCAGCCCTGCTCACATCCATGCTCTCCCAGATACTCTTGTTTATTGTTTCCTCCATCACGGGCGTATGTTCGTATGATGCCATGAGCTTCGTCATGTTCAGCTCGCGGTAGTCGGCATCCTTCCTGACGATGCCGAATTTCTTCGCCACGAATAGAAACTGCCACTTGGAATAGGATACGTTTGACACTATCTTCCGCATGAATGAATCGAGGGCATCCGGCGGTATGGAGCGGATGGCCTCCTCCAGCCATTCCTTTCTTGCGCTGCGCGGAAGCTCCAGCATAATTCTGTAAGGGTCTATGTCGATGCCAACGCTCTCTCCGGTCCGTGCGGAAATCACGGCCGCGATCATCCTGGACAGCGTCTCGTTGACTCTCGTGCCGAAACAGGCGTTGATGACGGCCCTCCTTCCTTCGGTCTCAATCACAATGCGTGTCGCCGTCGCGGCAATGCATGGTTCTGCAATGCCGGACATGTACTCATGTACTCTCTTCGCCGCCTCAGCGTCAAGCGGATAATCCGCAACATTCATTTTCTCCCGAAGACGACCGACTTCCTGCGCTACTTCGAAGGGAACCGGTATCTCCTCGCCGATCCACGAGGGGAGTGCGCCGAAAACGGACACCGGCTCCACGAGCAGTTCGGTCTCCCTGAGTTCCACGACTCTCCAGCTCCTTCCATGCGTGATGAAAGATGAACCCTGCTCCGCGAATGAGACGACAAAACCTTCGTCGAGAGTCCCTATGACCTTTCTTGTGCTTATGTCCCTCACGCTGAACGTCTTCTCGTCCCTGATCATCGATATGTTGTCGTAGAAGTAGCGCAGTCCTCTCATCGATCTCCTGACAGTCCCCTCTTCGATCTTTATCAGTTTGTACTGCTCGGCGAATGAGAAGACCTCCTTGAATTCCCAGTCCGCAAGATTCCTGAAAGGATAGCTCCGTCTGATTGTGGAAAGCATGGATTCCCGCGTGTATGTGCCCTCGGCCGACATTGCCATGATCTGGTTTGACAGAACTGTGAGCGGCTTTTCCCTGACAGTCTGCTCTTCCAGCAACTCCGCCATCGCCCTTCTTGCTATCACTGTGCCTTCAATCATCTCGTCCTCGTCAAAGGCGACAATGCAACCCCTGCTGACTTCGGAGGCGCGGTGCCCCGATCTCCCTATCCTCTGCAGCAGGCGCGTGACCTGTCTGGGCGAGTTAAACTGAAGCGTGAAGTCTGCCGTTCCTATGTCTATTCCGAGCTCCAGCGAGGAAGTGCAGATCAGGCACTTCAGCCTTCCTGATTTGAACTCCTCTTCCATCTGCACCCTGAGCTCCTTCGAGAGTGAGCCATGGTGCACTCCTATCGGGAAATCAGGAGACCATATCCTGTAGCGGGACGATATCGCCTCCGCCAGATCCCGCGTGTTTACGAAGAAGAGCGTGCTCCCGTGTCCCTCTATCAGGCGCCTCGTCTCCTGAATGGCTGCGGCCATACCCCCGTCAACCTGCAGATTCGCAGAAAGTTCATCTGTCCGGTCGTCCGGTTTCGGGCATCTGACATCTATCTCCCTGAGCTTCTCCACCGGTATTGCGGCTATCTGCACTTCCCTGCCGGACGCAAGGAGTTTTGAGACCTCAATGGGGGAACCAACAGTTGCGGATAAACCGATCCTCTGGAATTCGCCCGCTATGTTCACCAGTCTCTCCAGCGCAACGGACAACTGGGCGCCTCTTTCACCGTTCACGAGTTCATGAAGTTCGTCGACCACGACAAACCTGACGGCGGAAAGGGCGTTCCTGAGCTTCCTGCCGATCAGCAGTATCTGCACCGTTTCCGGCGTTGTGATGAGTATGTCCGGAGGATTGGACGACTGCCTGTTACGCTCGCTCTGAGACGTGTCTCCGTGTCGCACAGCAGCGGTGAGCCCCACGGACGCGGCGAGCTCCTTCAGTCTGACGAGCATGTCCCTGTTCAGGGCTCTGAGTGGTGTTATGTACAGACAGCGTATGCCGCCCGATCCCTTTTCCTCGACCATTTTCTGAAGTACCGGAAGCATCGCCGCCTCCGTCTTGCCTATCCCGGTGGGAGCGCAGACGAGTATGTTTTTTCCGCCGTATACCGGCAGAAAGACGTTTTCCTGCACAGGATGCAGCTCAATTATGTTTCTGCTCCTGAGCACTTCGCGGAGTCTTGCGTCCAGTAAATCTATTGGACTCTGTCTCCCTTTCGCGATAAAAAACTGCTCATCCATCAGGACTCTTCAATCAGGACCCCCTTCCCCGATTAAAGCGTTTCTCTGTGTGATGATTCCGTCGGGTTCCTGTCGTTGCGCCTGGCGCTGCAAACCGGGATTGACTCACAACTTATATCATCTGCCTGTTGATTTCGTCCGGAATCAGCATGGCGTCTCAATCACCGGCGTCCCTGCAGCGCCTTCGCAAATACAGCGGCCTGGGATTTGCCACCGGCGGTATCATGGCAATGCTCCTTACAGCCGCTTCTGAGTCAGCATATTCCGGATTCAGTGTCAGATATGATGCGATAAGCAGACTCGGCCAAGCCGGTTCCCCCACAGGATTTTTCTGGAATGCACAACTGCTGATTGTGGGCATTCTGTGGCTCGCCGATTCTTATCTGCTGTTCCGCTGAAAACGGAAAACGTTGAGTCAGGCTGTATTCTACATCACATCCGTCGCACTTGTGATGGTCGCACTTTCTCCGGGGAATGTCTATCCTGTGACACATTCCATCGGAGCCCAGATGGCCTTTCTGTTCGGATCTCTGAGCTGCATTGCCGGCTACCGCATCACGTCCGGACCGATGAAGTCGATATCGCTTGTTTCAGGACTGGTTTCGCTATCTGTTTATGTGGCAGGATCCGCAGGCGCACTCTCTGTTCTGGGACCGGGCGGCATCGAGAGAATGATATTCTATCCGATATTCCTCTGGGAAATCTGTTTCGGAGGTTATCTCCTCAACCACCATTACGTGCGCG
Source organism: Thermoplasmata archaeon (assembly GCA_021796895.1). Lineage (GTDB taxonomy): Archaea > Thermoplasmatota > Thermoplasmata > Sysuiplasmatales > Sysuiplasmataceae > Sysuiplasma. The sequence goes on from JAKABN010000014.1 coordinate 4,410, forward strand.
AAGATGGTTGACCTGCCTGCGCATAAGTCGGCATTCATTTGCAATTGACGCATTCAAACCGTGGGGCAACAATCATTCTCTGATTGCTTCAATTATCTCTCTGGCATCCGGATACCTGCCCTGCTTCTCCTTCGAAAAGACGACCCTGTCTTCCACCAGCACTTCAAAAATGCCTTTGTCACCGGGCTGCAGATTCAGGCTGAAATTCTTGTTATAGGCCATTCCATAAGCCTGCAGAACATCCTTCGCAAGATCCATCGCCCTCGGCATGAAGCCGCACGGCTGGCAATACTTTATTGTTACATTTTTCATGTATCTTCGGATATGTCAAATTACTATATCTGCTTCACTTAGCGCAGACTGCAGAAATTTGCAGATTTGAACTCCGGTCACTGTTCATTTGCAATCCTGCGCCTCTGTTCAGGATTGTTTCGCAGTTCTGTCGCATTCTCCCTGATTTCTGCTTCACGTGTCCCTGTGCCTGGCGAACAGTCGCACGGGAACTGCCGGCATGTCGCAAGGTTAATTATGCATGCCAGTATCGCTCCTTTGACGTGATATGAAACAGCACAGTTCCAGAGAGCTGGATTTTATGCCAGAATTTGACGCAGCGAAGTCGGTTGTAATCAGAAATCCGGAGAAAAATGCACCGGGATACTGGGCCGGGGCTCCATCCGCGGTAGTTCTGGAGAACAGCATCTATCTGACCTACAGGATAAGGAGGCCGAAGGGAGAGGGCAGAGGCGTGATAAACAGGGTGGCTGTCAGCAGCGACGGCATCGGCTTCAGAGATGAATTTGAGATAGAAAAGAGCGCGCTAGGAAATACGCCATCCATCGAGCGGAGCTGCCTCGTTCCAGTCGCGGGAGGCTTCAGACTGTATTTCAGCTACGTTAATCCGCAGACCAACGTCTGGCAGATAGACATGATGGAAGCTCCATCAGTCAGGGAGTTCAACATACGGGAAAGAAAGAACGTACTGTCAGCGGATGCCGCCGGTGTCAGCGGTGTGAAGGACCCTTACATAGTCAGAATGGGCAATTTCTATCTCATGTATGTCAGCTACGCTCCTCTGCCGCAGACAGTGGACGCGAGACTGCATGCAACTGCCGACGCGTTCGCCACGGGCCTGACGACATCCAACAGCGGTCTTGCGGTCAGCGCAGACGGCTTGAACTTCCGGTGGGCCGGAGAAGTAATCGGTCTTGGAAAGGGATGGGATTCCAACACAACCAGAATAAGCTCAATCTCAAGAACCTCATGGGGCTTCGTATCATTCTATGATGGTTCGGCAGGCATTGAGGAGAATTACGAAGAGAGATGCGGAACAGCCATAACTTCCGACCTGAAGCATTTTCTCCGGATCTCCGCGGACGGGCCATCGCTGCAGGGCGAAGGCGGACGGTCCGTGAGATACGTCGATTCCGTGAGATTTGGCGACAAACTGATTTATTATTTCGAAAGCACCAGGGCAGACGGTTCGCATGAACTCAGAGCTCTGCCGTGCAATGCGGGGGAGTAAATCCATGCGCACGACCGGCATTTCAATTTTCACGGGAATGGAGTACAGCGTCGAAGACAATCTCCGTTATCTGGAAAAAGCATCGCACAGGGGATTCAGGAGAATATTCACCAGTATGCAGAGGCCCGGCTCTGATCCGGCGCGCGTCAGCGTCGAAATGCCTCAGGTTACCAGGAAGGTGAAGGAACTCGGCATGGAGATAGTCACGGATATTTCTCCGCGGGCACTGACGATATTCAATGCAACACTCCACGATCTCTCACCGTTTCGCGATGCCGGCGTCACCGCGCTCCGCCTGGACGACGGCTTCTCGAACAAACAGGCTGCAGAAATAACGCACAACAGTGCGGGTCTGAAAATAGAGCTTAACGGTTGCCACTATTTTGATCCGGATCTGGACGAGATGCTCGCCAGCGGAGCAGATGCCGGGAATCTTCAGGCGAGCTTCAATTACTACCCGCGCTTCGAGTCCGGAATATCAATGGACTTCCTGAAACAGCAGGCATCGGCGTATTCGCGCCACGGCATACCCCTCTTTGCGTTCGTTCACTCGTCCGCACTTCACACACGCGTTACCGTGGAATCGCACAGACATATGTCTCCGGGAAGGGCGGCGGAGGAGCTGTTCGCGGTGCCGGGCATCGACACAGTGCTCATAGGCGATCCGATGGCCCCGGATGAGGATTTGGACGCTATTGCGGAGGTAGGCTCGAGGGATTATGTCCGGATCAGGGCTTTGCCTTCGCCCGGTGTTACGGAAGGCGAGCGGTATCTCATGTTCGAAAACCAGCTGACTGCAAAACCAGGCACGATGCTGTCGCTGCGCCACACATACAGGTTTCCTCCGGAAGCGCTTCACAGAATGGTTCCTCCGCACAACTGCACTCCGCGCGGCGAATATTCCGTGACAGTCGACAATGAACTGTACAGGGATGGCAACAACAATCTGAAAAATTCATGCGAACTGAATGTGTGGTTTGATAAGATGCCCGCCGACGAACGCATCAACGTTGTCGGCACGGTTATGGAAGAAGACAGAGATCTTGTGAGGATGGTGCGGCCGTTCAGTAAATTCAGACTCGTGCCTCAGGACTGATGGTTTCCGGAGTGTTCATTTCAGCGCATTTCGCAGGTTGCCCTTTGCGACAGACAGCAAGGCTGCCGCCTCGGCCGCCTTCACGTTCTTCAGAATCATGACAGCTGCTGTCTTTATATTCCATCCTGCTTCCTCCAGAACTTCTGCCGCTCTGTCACGGCCGGTGCCGGTTATTCTGGAAAGAATGAGCACTGTCCTCTCCCTCATCTTTTCGTTATACGGTTTGAGCTCAACCATCATGTTATCATATACTCTGCCCAGCTTCACAAACACGGCGGTCGAAATCATGTTCAGGGCGAGTTTTTCCGCCATTCCCGCTTTCATCCTGGACGAACCGGCAATCACCTCGGGTCCCACAAGCAGCGCTATGAGGTAATCGGCAAACTCGGATATCTCCGGATTGCTCACATTCACCAGCGCCGCGGAAGTCGCACCCCGCTCCTTAGCACGCCGCATCGCTCCCATCACGAAAGGTGCCTTTCCTGAGGCCGCTATTCCCATGACAAAGTCTCTCTTTCCGATCTTCAGCACATCCATTCTTCTGGCACCGCACGATACGCAGTCCTCCGCCTTTTCCCTGGCCCTCGTAATCGATCTCACACCGCCGGCAATGACCGATACAACGATGCCTTCGGGTATGCCGAACGTCGGTATGCATTCAGCGGCATCGAGAAATCCGAGTCTTCCGGCGGTTCCTGCACCCACATATACGAGTCGCCCTCCCGCGCCGATGCATGCAGCAGCAGCATCCGCAACATTTGCGATTACCGGCAGGGCGCAAGCCACGACATCGGGGACCTTACGGTCTTCCTCATTTATTGTCCTCAGAATGGACAGGGTGTCTAGCGTGTCGAGTCTCCGGAATTTTTCGGATATTTCTTCCGTTTCAAGACGCGAATATTTGTCCTCTGTTCCCGGCATGTGTAATCACCCGTAAAGGAAGCACGAAGCCCAATGCTCCTCTCCAACATCGAACATCGGCGGCTCAGCCCTGCGGCACCGATCCATGACAAACCGGCATCTGGATGCGAATCTGCATCCGCTGGTCGAATAACTTTCGTCACTGCTTCCTCCTGCATCGTCTATATTGAGGAAGGACGCACCTCTCTCCGGATCCGGAACGGGCACCGAATCGATGAGCACTTTCGTGTAAGGGTGTTTCGGTCTCTCGGTGACGTCCGCCGTCTTTCCCTGTTCCACTATTCTGCCGCGGAAGAAAATCAGCATCCTGTCACCCATGAATTTCGCACTCGAAATGTCGTGCGTTATGAACAGGAACGAAGTGCCGCCCTCGCGGGAAAGTTTTTTCATCCTGTTCAGCATCTCTGCTCTCAGTGAAACGTCAAGCATGGAGACGGGTTCGTCCGCAATTATGAACTTCGGTTTCAGCATCATGGCGCGGGCTATGGAGACACGCTGCCGCTGTCCGCCGCTGAGTTCGCCGGGCAGCTTGTGCATGAACTGTTCTGCGGGTTTGAGTCCCATGCTCTCAAGGTGTTCCGCCACCATTTCCTCTTTCTCCCTTCTCGACAGATGCTTTTCGAAAATATTGAGTGGTTTGGACACGCTGGCAAAGATGGAAAAAAGGGGATTAAGCGAATCATATGGATCCTGCAGAATCATCTGAACATTCCTTCTGAACCGGATCATCTCCGTCTTGTTCATTCCGAAGACGTTCTTTCCGTCAAATCTGACCTCTCCAGATGTCGGATCCAGGAGCCTCACCATGAGTCTTCCGAGCGTCGTCTTGCCGCTGCCGCTCTCCCCTACGATCGAAACTATTTCGTTGGTTCCCACATCGAAAGAAGCACCCGCGACCGCCTCGACCTGACGCCTTTTGCCGGATCTTCTCAGAAGGCTCCTCGCCGGGCCGAATGTCTTCCGGAGATTCAGGACTTCAATCATTTTTTCCATCCTGCACCTCCACATTGTGGCATGAAACCATGTGTCTGCCTTCCACCACGCGTAATTGAGGCATCTCCACTGCACATAATTCTGTGGCGATGCCGCACCTCGGAGCAAATGGACAGCCTCTGATGCTGCCCGAAAGATCAGGCGGTGAGCCGTGTATTTCAACGAGTTCGCTCTGTCTTTCGTCGACGCGAGGGATCGTAGACATGAGTCCCTTTGTGTACGGGTGAAGCGGACTCCTGAAAAGCGTCCTCACATCACCTATTTCCACTATGGAACCAGCGTACATCACGGCGACCCTGTCCGCTATTGACGCAAGCAGGGAGATATCATGAGTGATGAATATTATGGAAAGATTGAGTTTTTCCTTTGTGTCCATAAGCAGTTTCAGTATCCTTCTCTGCACGACAACGTCTAGGGCTGTTGTGGGCTCATCTGCGATAACAAGTTCGGGACTGCAGACGAGGGCCATGGCTATCGCCACCCTTTGTTTCATGCCCCCGGAGAGTTCGTGCGGATAACTCTTCCTTATCGAGTCGTCGAGGTGAACAAGCTCAAGATGTGACGATATGCTGTTCTTTATTGTTTCATCGTCGAATCCGTGCCAGAACATCGCATCAGCAAACTGGCTGCCTATTCTTGCCACAGGATTCAGCGAATTCATTGATCCCTGAAAAATGACGGATATGTGCTTCCACCTGAGTCTTCTTAACTCCTTTTCCGACAGTTCGAGTATGTCAATGCCTCCTGCCTGCATGCCGTCCCCTGCATTGAACATCATCTTTTTGGCGGATATGTCAGTAGACACAGGAAGGAGCCGCAGCAGCGACATTCCGAAAGTAGATTTGCCGCATCCGCTCTCCCCGACAAGGCCGACGACTTCCCCCCTTTTGATGGAAATGGACAGATCCCTGACTGCGTGAATCGTCCTGTCCTTCGTCCTGTATCGTATATTCAGCTTTGAAACTTCAAGAAGATCCATGCAATATCACCCCATCCTCATCTCCAGGGTCGTTTCCGCAATGCCGTTAGCAAGCATGTTCAGTCCCATGCCAAGCACGCCTATCGCCAGACCGGGAGGAAGAATCCACCACCATGCACTCTGGACAGCCGCGTCTTCCACCTGCGCCCAGTAGAGCATCGTTCCCCAGTTAATCGAATTCACGTTTCCCAGTCCGAAGAATGCGAGGCCCGCCTGCGCAATTATCGCGCCGATAACGAGAAAAATCATGTTTATGAAAATAATCGGCGCCATGTTGGGAAATATGTCCTTGAACATTACACTCAGATTACCCGCACCGGACAGCTTCGAAACTGCGACATATCCCCTCTCTTTCAGCGTAAGCACCTGGGAGCGAACGACTCTGGACATGAACGGCCAGGAAAGCAATGAAAGTATCAGTATGGTGGATGTGTTCGTTGGCGGGAGGTATGCGCTGAGTATCACAAGCAGCGGGAAGGCCGGTATGACGAGAAGCATGTCGACAAAGCGCATCAGCACGTCGTCGGTATATTTTCCGAGATATCCCGCAGTGAGTCCGACCGAGATGCCGATGCTGCTCGAAAACAGCGCAACGAAGAAGCCCACTTTCAGGGATGTTGCAGTGCCAATGACAAACCACGAGAAGACGTCCTGGCCAAGGTAATTTGTGCCGAGGATATGTCTGGCTGAAGGGGGACTCCATGGAGCTCCGGATTGGGCCAGCGGACCGAACGGTACTATCAGCCTCCCGAGCAGGCCCAGCGCGACGAAAAACATAACGATTGATGCTCCCAGAATGAATTTTCTGCTGTGTGTGAGCGGCACCAGCGGTCGTATCAGTCTCCTCGCAAGGAAGGATACCGGTGATTGCTGTTTCGACACTGTTTGAATGTTCAAGTCAGACTCACTCTCGGATCAATGAGCGTATAGATCATGTCAACAATGAAATTGGCAAATATGACGCACAGACTTATAATCAGGAATATCCCCTGCATGAGCGGATAATCTTCGCTCTGTATGGCAGAAAAGAGCGTATATCCCAGTCCGGGATAGGCAAAAAGATATTCCACCATCAGCGCGCCCCCGACGACATATCCCAGCGCGATGCCGACATGCGTCGTAACGGGCAGTATTGCATTCCTCGCCGCGTATCTGTTCTTTATCACATGGTTCGGCAGTCCTTTCGCAAAAGCCGTCAGTATGTAATCCTCGTGCATGACAGTGATCATGGTATTGCGCATCTGCAGCGCGTAACCCGGCATCAGTGCTATGACCAGGGTGGATATCGGCAGGACAGCATGGTACAGCACATCGCCCAGATAGGCAAAGACACTGCTGTATGTGACGCCCTGCGACACGGCATGGGCAACCGGAAATATTGTGATATCCACCGCGAAGAATATCAGCAGTACGATGCCAATCCAGAAGTAGGGGATCGACGAAATCAGCATGCCCGCCGATGAAATCAGAGAATCAGGCAGTGTTCCCTTCCTCCATGCAAGAAAAATGCCCAGCGGTATGCCCAGCAGCGCAGCAAGTATCGTGCCCGATCCAGCCAGAAACAGCGTCCACGGGAGCCTCTGCACTATGACCGAAACAACGCTCTGCGGATAGTAGTAGAATGAAATGCCGAGGTTGCCGTGAACAAGTTCGACCAGATATCTGTAATACTGGTAGAGCAGGTTCGGATTGTTCAATCCGAACTCCTGTGTGAGTCTGCGGACAACGACCGGATTTCCTATCTGCCCGCCACCTCCACCGAACAGGTTTGCCATGACCGGATTTCCCGGTATAATCCTCGGCAGAAAAAAATTGAGCGTTATCGCACCATATGCGATGACGGCCATGTTTGTGAGTCTCCTGAGCAGATAACGTTTGCTTATCAACGGCTCCGATCTCCCTGTGCGCCAGCCGGTAAATTGTCGGGTAAGAGGTTTCAGAAGGTGTTCAGAAGGGGCGCACTACTTGCTATGCCTCTCCTTCAGCCTGCTCCTTCTTACATAGAACACCGCGCCGACCACAATGCCGACGACGAGTATGACAATGCCTCCGCCGATGTACGGGAGGTAATTGGTGGTGGTCTGATTCACGTACTGCAGAACATCTATGTGCTCAACGCTGATGGCCCATGCGATGTTGTAATTCGGCGTGTTGTCCCTGATAGTCTGATTGTTGTAGCTGAAGAATGTCGGCGGATCGGAAGTCATCGCCACGGGAACCTGCGCCGCAATGATCTGCTGCACGCTGTCGAGTAACTGCTGAACCTTCGTGCTGTTGGATGTGGATGCAGCCTGGCTCAGCAGACTGTTGACGGTCGTGTTGTTGTATCTCTCCACGTTCCATCCGTGGTTCCACGAGAACTGCCCGATTGGGGCAGATGACTTGTTGGAGAAGAGCGAATTGAGCACGCTCCACGGATTTGGCGCGTAGCCTGTGTATCCGAAGTAAGTGAGCTGATACCTGCCGTAGCCGGTGTTGGAGTTCCACTGGGCAAACGTGTTTGCAACGTATGTTGTCTTGATGCCGAACGCAGTCAGGTTGCTGGCTATCACATTTCCAGCTGTAACCCAGTCTGCCAGCGGAGGCTCAATCAGAGTTGCGGTAACCTGCGTGCCGTTGGGGTAGTACCACTGACCTCCGCTCTGCGTAAATCCGCCGTCTTTCATCATGGCTGCTGCGGCCGTGAGGTTGTAGTGATAGAAGGGCAGTCCCGAAGGTATCTGTCCCTTGTAAAGTGCAGGAAGGGCTCCGTATGAGCCCGTGAGCCCGGCTCCCGCCAGTGCGAGCATATTCAGATTTGTCTTGTTTATGACATATGCCACGGCCTTTCTCGCATATGTGTTGTTGAACGGGGCGATGCCATTGTTCATCCAGATGAAAAATTCGTATGTCGAGGGGGCGCTCACGCTTCGTATGTACGGCAACTTTGCAAATAGTGCCCTGTCGGTGTATGGTCCCCAGAAGGCATCTATTGTCTTGCTCTCCAGTGCAGCAGTCGCGTCGGAAGTTGTCTTGAAATATTCCCACACCATTTTTGCGTAAGATGGTGCCCCTCTGAAGAAATGCTTGTTCGTAGTGAATACAGTTCCCGAGGTCGTCGACATGCTGTTCAGAATCATGGGACCGTCTGTTATCAGGTTTGTCGCCTTGTACGTTCCTGCAGTGATGTTTGTCGCGTAATTCGTGAAGTTTGAAAGATTTGACGAGTACGGGCTGTTTCCCCATGCTGCCGGAATGATCGGTTCCGTCCCTATTTCATAAATCAGGGGGCTGTAGAACGTCTTCAGATTGAATGTCACGGTGTAGTTGTTCACGACAACGATATTCTGAATGTAGTTATTGTATGAAAAAAAGTCAATGCCGGGTGTGCTGATCAGCGACTGAAAAGTGTATTTGACATCCGCAGCAGTGACACCCTGTCCGTTGGACCATGTCGCATTATGGACAAGATTGAATGTGAATGTCAGACCGTTGTTTGTCACGTTATATGACTTCGCCAGCCATGGTATAACGCCGCCGTTTGTTCCCGGGTAAAGCAGCGAGCTGTACAGCAGAGCATCTATGTCTCCGGCCATGCTCGTGGATGTGAGCGGATTCAGGTTGGTCAGAGTGCCCTGAATTGAGCCGAAGATGAACGTTCCGTTCGGATTTATCCTGGCGATCTGTTTTGCTGAAGCGACACCCGCGACACCGCCGCCGAGAACGCTTCCAATCAAGAGAAAAACAGAAGCCAGGGCAAATGCAATTAGAGCTCTTCGCGCAAAAAATATGCCTTTTTTCTCCGTCATATTCGACGCAGAATGGAAAGGACATATAAATGGCTGATTATTATTGTCACGGCTGTCATAAAAAATTGCCGCAACATATCCGGAAGGCCATCTGAATGACGCGATTGCCTGCCTGCGTGCGGTGCTTCGCTGTGTGATGAATTTTTTATTCTGCCGGCACACGGCGTCTGGCCGGCCAGAGATATGATGCGATTATTTAATATAGTGTTAACAAATCACATGGCTGCGATTTAATGAGTAAAAAAATAATTTCTGTACTGATAGCCGTGTTGCTGTCGACGAGTATTTTCTTTGTGCTGGTGCCGGAGTCCGGGAGGGCGTCTTCAACGCCCGTTACCCTGACCGTAGGCGTCGTTTCGCCGGGAGCAATAACGAATTTGAATCCATGGGAAGCGGGCGGCCAGTCTGCCGTAACGACAGACCAGCTGCGCGGATTGTATTATCTCACGCTGCTTCTTCAGGCGCCCAATGGAACGCTCATGCCACAACTTGCGCAATCATGGAGCGCCAATGCGAACGCATCTGTCTATACATTCAACCTCAGGCCGAATCTGAAATGGTCGGACGGAACACCTCTCACTGCAAACGATGTTGTTTATTCGTTCAGGCTGCTGCAGAAAAATCCACTGTTTGATACACTTAACGGTTTCATCGTGGGTAATGTGCTGAAGAATGTTTCTGCCACGAGCAGCACTTCGGTGCAGTTTACCCTCTCACACCCGTTTTCTCCGTTTCTCGACTACGCTGCGCTGGGTAAGTATATCGTGCCGGAGCACGTCTTCTCAAACATATCAAACATATCCGCCTATACAGGTGTGTCATCCCCTGTAAGCGACGGTCCATATATGCTTGTGAACTGGACAGCGGGTTCAACAGTACTGCACTATAAGGCGAACCCTTACTTCTATATGGGAAAGCCGAAGATTGCCAACCTGGCAATAGAGCTGCTTTCTCCAACGGCAAACATTCCCGCTCTCCTTCAGACAGGCGAAATAACGCTTGCTCAGCCCGCGCCGAGCCAGGTTGCGGCTCTGAGCGGCGTGAGTCACGTTGGGATTTCCGTGTCCCCCGGTATATCTATTGTGGGCACGTACTTCGATCCGGCCGGTCTGTTCATGTTCGATGATGCGCTGTACCCCTATAACATTACGATGGTCAGGCAGGCCATTGCATACAGCATAAACAGAACACAGATTGTGCAGCTCGCTCTGAACGGATACGGGACGCCCGGCAACCAGGGACAGCTGCCTACTTCACTTTCGCAGTGGATACCGACAACTCTTCCCAACTACACATTTAACCCGGGCAAAGCCAGATCCATGCTGATGGGTCTGGGCTTCAAGAACGGCACCAACGGCTACCTCGAATTCCCGAACGGCACGGCATGGACGCCCAAGATAATGGACGTCGGGGGCACAGCAAGCAGTGTCGTCAGCATCATAGTGCAGAATCTGCACGCGGCCGGCATCGATGCCTCCGAGTCTGTTGTAACGATAGGCACGATTGTCAACGCGCTTGAATACGGAACATTTGACATGATACTGCTTGGGACAAGCAGACCACCGATTCCCGACTTTGTCCTCGGTGTTTTTGTCACCAGCTCGGTTACACCGGTTGGAACACAGGAACTCGATTACCACGGCTGGGCAAGATGGTCCAACCAGACAGTCTGGAGAGACCTTAACCAGGCCAGGAACGTCAGCGGCTTCAGCCAGCAGTATCAGCTGTATGCCAGCGCGCAGCAGATTATGGCGGATCAGGTACCCCTGATTGTGCTGTATTACGGACAGAACATCTGGGCATATTCCAACGCGACAATCCACGGCTGGGGTCCCGCAGCCCAGGGATACCAGTTCCCGCAGGCTCCGCTGCTGATGAGTCTGCACGGGCCGTCTGCAACTTCCACATCGAATAACACGGTGGTGTATGCGGCTGCCGGACTGGTCGTAGTTCTGGCGGTCATCGGCGTCGCAGTGTACGTGTTAAGGAAACGGCAAAGGTAGATCTTAGTTGGGCCTATCTGTGCGTTTTCTGGTGCGGCGTGCTCTGTACGCCGTACTGACTTTTTTCATTGCACTGCTGATGATTTTCATCATACCCCGTCTCATCGCAGTCAGTCCGGTGGAGATAATAGCCGCGTCGCAGCAGCTCCCCCCCTCTGTCATCAAACTGCTCACGGCCCAGTTCGGACTGGACAAACCGCTTTACATTCAGTTCCTTCTTTACATCAAGAACGTGGTTTTCACATTTCCGCCCAATCTCGGTTTCTCGTACGAATACTATCCGCAGTCCGTCTGGTCAATGCTTGTCATATCTCTCCCGTGGACTCTCTTCCTGGTGGGAAGCTCTGTCGCTGTCTCTGCATTTGTAGGCACCATGGCCGGCCTGTATGCCGGTATGAATCGCGGCAAGGCGCTCGACAAACTGCTTACGTACACATCCATGGCCACACAGTCTATGCCGTACTTCTGGATAGCCATAATGTTCCAGATTATCCTGGCTGTCGTACTGAGGCTGTTTCCCATAGGCGGTGCCATTTCCATAACCGACACGAGTCCGGTCATGTCTCTGGAATACATTCAGGATGTGCTCTACCACGCGATGCTCCCCATGATTACCATCGTGGTGGCCACGACTCCGGTTTATGCCATCATAATGAGGAACACGCTTGCCGACATAATACGGGAGGATTACATGGTGGCCGGAGAGGCCAAGGGATTGCGCAAGTCGCGTCTTTATTACAAATACGGTTTACGCAACGGTATTCTTCCGATTGTGAGCCTCATTGCAGTTCACTTCGGATACGTCGTAGGGGGCGCGCTGCTCGTCGAGATCGTGTTCAGCTACCCGGGTGTAGGCACATTGCTCTTTAACGCCATTCTCTCCCACGACTATCCTATGATACAGGGCGTCTTCTATATTCTGGGCATCACGGTCATCGGCGCGAATTTCATTGCGGATCTAATCTATTCCTACATTGACCCGAGGATCAGATACTCATGAAGATACGGGAGTCGAAACTGGAAAGGCTCTTCAGGACAGAGTCGGGGACTGACACCTTCCTGAAGAAACTGCTCATGAGCAGGGGAGGCATGACCGGCCTGATCATACTGTGTGCCCTCGCCGTAATATCTCTCCTTTCGTCAGTGATTGCTCCGTACTCCCCGTATGCGATCATAGCGAAACCGTATCTTTCCCCGAGTTCTGTCCATCTGTTCGGCACGGACGGGCTTGGAAGGGACATATTCAGCCAGATGATTTACGGAACGAGCCTCTCGCTGGAGATAGGTTTCGTTTCGGCGATTGGCATTACAACGATAGGCACTCTCGTCGGCATCGTATCCGGATATGTCGGCTCATATGTGGACGAGGTGCTGATGCGTTTCGTGGACGTCATGCTGGTCATACCCTCGATCGCGTTCATGATATTCGTTTCGACAATCATGGGACCCGGCGTTATTTCCGTTCTCACTGTAATCATAGTATTCGGATGGCCGCCCATGTCAAGAATGGTAAGGTCGCAGGTACTGTCACTGAAGAAACGTGGTTTCGTCGAGAGCGCTGTCGTGAGCAATTCTACCAAGCCATTCATACTGTTCAGGATGATACTGCCGAACATCACATCCCTCATACTCGCAAACGCACTGCTCGCCGTGATTTACGCAATAATTGCAGATGCTTCACTGGCATTCATCGGTCTCGCTAGCACCACGAGCTACAGCTGGGGAACCGTTCTCTACAACGCCCAGGTTGAGGGAGCGATATATCACAACGGCATACTCTGGATTACGCTGCCGGGACTGGCCATAGCTGTCACCGGAATAGCAATGACGCTCCTCGCCAGAGCATTCGGTGACATAACAGATCCGCGCTATTCAACGGAGGGGAGATGATGGCAACCACGATCGCAGACATACGGGGGCTGTCTGTCACATTCCCGTCGAAGAAAGGCACTGTCAGAGCGGTTGATGCGGTTGATCTGAGCATCGAGGAGGGGTCCATATTCGGCATTGCAGGAGAATCGGGCTGCGGCAAAACCACTATCGGCCTGTCTCTGCTCGGTATGATAAGGGAACCGGGAAGTGTGGAAGGCACCATCGCGGTCAACGGGAAGGATGTGACATCGCTGCGGGGGGAGGAACGCAGGCTGTTCAGGTGGAAAGAGGTATCGATGGTATTCCAGGGAGCCATGAACAGCCTCAATCCGGTCAGCAGCGTGGGCGAACAGATAACCGAAGTGATAATAGACCACACAGGAGGCACACGGAAGGAGGCGATGAACAGGGCCGCGGACCTTCTACGCAAAGTCAGATTGCCTTCCGATATCCTGCGCCGTTATCCCCATCAGCTCAGCGGCGGGCAGAAACAGCGTGTTGTCATTGCGATGGCCATCGCGCTCAGCCCGAAGCTCATCATTGCAGACGAGCCCACAACGGCTCTCGATGTTGTTTCACAGGAGCATATACTGCGGCTCCTCAAGGAGGTCGTGAAGGCTTCCGGATCCACCGTCGTGATAATTTCACACGACCTTTCGCTCATAGCGGACATGTGTGATCGTCTGGCCGTGATGTACCTGGGCAGGATTGTGGAATCCGGAAGAGCACAGGATGTGCTGTCTTCACCCGCTCATCCGTATACCAGGGCGCTCATCGACTCCAATATAACGCTGGACAAACGCGGAAAGAAGGTGGAATCCATTCCCGGCTACCCTCCTTCGCCGATCAACCTTCCGTCCAACTGCAGGTTCAGCGGAAGATGCCCTTTTGCTACTAATGAATGTTTTGACTCTGAACCACCGGCATCGACGCTCGAAGACGGAAGAGTCGTGTACTGCTACCATCCGAGGCATGGAAATGAAGGAAAATGAAACAATAGCCATGGACCGCGTTTCGGTCAGGTTCACGTCCCAGGGAAGAGTCGTTCCTGCACTGGATGACATTACCACGACCTTCAGACTCTCCGAACTGGTTTCCGTTGTCGGCGAAAGCGGGGCTGGCAAGACCACGCTCGGCAGGGCGCTCCTTGGTCTGGCTAAACCCGATTCCGGCGCGGTCATGTTCCGTGGAAGGAATATACACAGACTCGGAAAGAGGGAGATGAAAGATTTCAGAAAACACGTTCAGGTTGTTTTCCAGGACCCTTACGATGTCATGAATCCCAAGCACGTCGTGCTCGACTATCTTTCAATGCCGCTTCGCTTCATCTCGGGCGTTTCATCCAGAGCGGACCTCAGAAGTTCATGCTCCGGACTGCTTGATCAGGTAGGTCTCGAGAGAGAATTTCTGTCCAAATACCCGCACCAGCTCAGCGGCGGGCAGAAACAGCGCATAGCCATAGCACGGGCACTGGCGACCGAACCGGACTTCATTGTTGCAGACGAACCGACAAGCATGCTCGACGCTTCCGCAGCGGCCGGCATACTGAATCTGCTCAGGAAGCTCGCTGCGAAGAGAGGAATGGGCTACATGATTATAACTCACAACATGGGCGTCGCTGCATACGCGTCTGACAGGATCGTTGTCATGTACTCCGGAAAGGTCGTAGAGGACTCTGCAGCGGATGACATCGTGAATGCTCCCAGGCATCCTTATACTTCTGTGCTCATAAGCCATGCCCCGCTCTCGCAAAGATCAGAAAGGAAACTGCTTGCGGAGCGCGATGGTTCAGACGCCGATCCTGATGCAACAGACCCGTGGAAGCTCAGCGGATGCAGATACTTCGCCAGGTGCCCCAGGGGAACGGAGGAATGCAGGAAGGTGTTTCCGGCATTGTCAACAGTGCCCGGAGGCGGGAGCGTCGCCTGCTGGAATCCTCTGGTGAACGATGACGGCAGTCGCGTGAGCTGATGCTCAGGAATTGTCTGCTGCTGCAGCCGCAAAAGAATGAAATTCATTTCTGGCTCTCCGTACATCATCCAGCCCGCCGCCGACCGCATCGTTGTTCATGAGCAGTATCGAAACGAGTCTCCTGTCCGCGTCCATCCACACGGACGTGCCGGTGTGCCCGGTGTGCCCGAACACCGGTCCACGCCTGAGGGGATAGCCTCTGTCATCTTCCGTGCGCAGCATGAATCCAAGTCCGTACCGCATTCCAAAAAGGCCGGAGACAGGTTTTGTCATTTTTCTGAGCGTGGACCGTTTGAGCAGCACTCTCCTGTCTTCGGTATAATCCGACAAGACGGCCGAAGCGAATGCACCCAGTTCATCCAGCGTTGAGAAGAGACCTGCATGTCCGGCCACGCCGTCCATCCTGGCAACGACCTCGTTATGCGTTTCACAAATCAGCTCCCTCTTTCTGATTGGTGAATAGCCGGTGGAGGCGCAGCATCCGCGCCTGTCCGGATTATATGCAGTGGAGACAAGGCCAAGGGGCAGAGTTATTTTCTCCCTGACAAGCTCATCTTCCCTCCTTCCGTATATCGTTTCTATTATTTCGCCGAGCAGCATGAAGCCCAGATCGCTGTAGAGAGCGACTCCCCTGCGGCCCGTGTCGACGGAGTTGAGCACTCTCAGCACCGAGGCTCTCGAGACACATCTCTTCATCGAATTCCTCAACGCGGGAAGTCCGGAGGTATGGGACAGCAGTTCGAAGACAGTTGTTCTTCTGAGCCTGGCACTTAGCAGCCCAGAAACGACGTCTCCGGCCGTATCCTCCAGTTTCAGGAGTCCCTCCTCGCAAGACTGCATTACAATTATCGACGTGAACATCTTGGTTATCGACGCAAGATCAAAAAGGCAGTTTCCCTTCACTCTCGTTCTGTGTATTCCTCCGGCGGAAGTGTATCCGGCGAATCCACCGACGATCTTCCTGCCGTTTATCCATGCTCCGCCTGCCGCGCATGTGTGCGTCCTGCCTCTCCCTCTTTCCAGCAGGTCTGCCAGGGTATCGTCCGCACGACGTGCGCCGTCATCGCACAAATTTGCAGCTGTGCTGCTCACTACTCTCCGGGCCATTTCAGCGGCTCACTCTCCGCGCCCTCTGCGTATGCGAGTATGTACTGTCCGCTCTTCCGCGGCGTCGCGATGCGCGCAGTTCCAAATCCGGGTATCGACGAAAGCCTCTTCCTTG
>JAKABN010000168.1 GCA_021796895.1 Thermoplasmata archaeon
TATCATTATTTCCGGTGTCACTTCGATGTTTTCATTCTTCTTCAGTTCGCATGCGGCCTCGAATATGGCCCTGTACTGCATTTCATAGACTTCAGGAAACGTCACAGCGAGCCTGCAGCCCCGGTGGCCGAGCATAGGGTTCAGTTCCCGCAGAGCGACTGCTCTTGATTTTACCTCTTCCGGCGTGATTCCCATTTCCTGCGCGAGCCTCGACGCCTCGTCCTCCCCCTTGGGCAGGAATTCATGCAGTGGCGGATCCAGCAGTCTTATGATTACGGGATACTCGCCCATTTCCCTGAACAGGCCCATGAAATCCTCCTTCTGATAAGGCAACAGCGCGCTCAGCGCATCCTTCCTTGCTTCCGTTGTGCCGGCAAGAATCATGCGCCGCATGTGCGGCAGTCTCTTCTCACCGAAGAACATGTGCTCGGTTCTCGTCAGACCTATGCCACGCGCCCCGAACTTTCTTGCAATCCTTGCATCTTCGGGGAGATCGGCATTGGCCCTTATTCCCATTGATTTGATTTCGTCAGACCAGGTCATGAACGTCTCGAAGTACGAGTCCAGTTCGGCGGCTTTCGTCGGCAGCTCGCCAAGATAGGCGACGCCGGCCGTTCCGTCAACGCTTATGTAGTCACCGGCGGAAACCTCCGTGCCGCTCCCGGCCCTGAACTTCCCGCCGGCACTGTCGATGGACAGATCTGAGCACCCGACGACACAGCACTTCCCCATGCCTCTGGCGACAACGGCCGCATGAGAAGTCATTCCCCCTGTTGCGGTGAGTATCGCCTGTGCTACTGCCATTCCGTGTATGTCCTCAGCAGACGTCTCATTCCTGACCAGCACGACGCGTTCTCCCCTTGTAGAAAGTTCGACTGCCTGTTCCGCGTCGAAGACGACCCTTCCTGATGCAGCGCCAGGGGAAGCCGGGAGTCCTGACGCGATCTCGGTGCGCTCCGACGACTCGTCAAATACAGGATGAAGCAGCCGATCGAGCGTTGAGGGGTTTACGGCCATGAGCGCCTGTTCCTTTGTCAGCAGTCCTTCACTGACCATTTCCACAGCAACCCTGACAGATGCCTGAGCAGTTCTCTTTCCGCTCCTGGTCTGAAGAAGATAGAGCTTCCCGCGCTGAATAGTAAATTCGATGTCCTGCATGTCGCGGTAATGTGATTCCAGCAGTTTCTTGATTTCAATCAGTTTCGAGTGCGCTTCGGGCATCCTCTCCTCAAGCGAAACGCCCGGTCTGGACATATCCGCGTTTATCGGATGTGGAGTCCTGATGCCCGCGACGACGTCCTCGCCCTGTGCGTTGGTCAGATATTCACCGTAGAATCTGTTCTCTCCGGTGGAAGGATTTCTGGTAAACGCGACACCGGTCGCGCAATCATCTCCCATGTTGCCGAACACCATTGACTGTACTGTGACTGCAGTTCCCCACTCTTCCGGGATGCCGTTCAGCTTTCTGTAGGTGATTGCACGTTTGTTGTTCCACGACTCGAAAACCGCGCATATCGCATTCCACAGCTGTTCTGACGGATCCTCCGGAAACATCCTTCCAGCAATCCCGGCGATCTTCGCTTTGTACGCACTCACCAGTTCCCTGAGCTCCTCTTCGTTGAGTTCGGTGTCCAGCATCACGTTCCTTGCGCGCTTTGCTTCCTGCAGCATCTCCTCGAACACTTGATGCTCCACACCCATGACCACATTGCCGTACATCTGAACGAAGCGCCTGTATGTGTCGTAGGCCCATCTGCTGTCCCCCATCTCAGCTATTATCGCCTTCACGGTCGAGTCGTTAAGTCCGAGATTCAGGACAGTGTCCATCATGCCCGGCATGGAAACACGCGCGCCCGAGCGCACAGACACGAGGAGCGGCTTCTCCTTCCCGCCGAATTTCCTTTCCATCTTTGCCTCGACATTATGGAGCGCTTCCATCACCCTGCGTCTCAAACCGGGGGGAAATTTGCGTTCGAGTTCGTAATATGAATTACATACTCTGGTCGTGATGGTGAAACCCGGCGGGACAGGGAGGCCAAGTCTCGTCATTTCAGCCAGACCGGCGCCCTTTCCGCCGAGCAGATTCCTCATACCGGCGTTTCCTTCCTCAAAGAGATAGACGAGTTTTCGCTTTACCATTGAACCACTGCCTCGTTGCACAGTATACGTTCCAGTAATTAAAACCTTGAAGAATTGAAACCGGCCCGGCAGGAAGGAATGTGCGGGAGCTGCAGTCTTTCGACTGGACAATGTGCGTGACCGGTTAACTGACCGTTGGCCGAACTCCCGTATGCGCCTGCAGCAGCCTACTTGCCCAGGACGATTTCTATGGAAGAAACGTTTGAAGTGGTTCCGTCCTCTTCCTTCAGGTTCTCCGTGGATATTCTGATATTCTTCACTACGGAATCCTTGAGGAATCTGTTCCTGGTTATCTCGGCAACGTCAACAGCCCTGCTTATGGACTTTCCGCGTGCCTTTATTGTAACGTCCTCTCCTGCGCTGTTGAACTGCGTGACCACTGCGAGAACGTAGTTCATCGCCGGCTTCTTACCTATGTATATTGTGTTGTTTTCTGCCATGATGTTATTCTCCTTCTGTTGCTGTAACCGGAGGCGGTTGTGCGTCTGGCGTACATTGCTGCACCTACTAAATTATATTTTCCGCCGTGACCGCCCCTTTCCTGCTTTGCGCCGGGAAAGTCTATGCACATGGGAGCGCGGCTGTGCAATGCAGCGCGAAAGATTGAAGTTCAGGGAGTGTTTGGAACAGAACGGTAAATGGTGCTTGATTGAAGGCGCTTATAATAACCGGGATGGCCGGAGCGGGCAAGACAGAATTTGCCAATTGCTGCACGTCGCTTGACATACCGGTCGTTCAGATGGGCGATGTCGTTAGAGAGAGGGTGAAACAGCTGGGCCTCGCACTCAATGGCCAGTCAGTCGGAAGAATAGCGAGCTCCGAGAGGCTGAAATTCGGAAACGATATATGGGCCAGGCGCACAGCAAAAATAGTCACTGCAGCAAAGCGCGCCACAGTCATCGACGGAACGCGCAGTGAGGCGGAAGTAGCCTACTTTCGCCGTTTCTTCGGTGAGGACGCAGCCGTCGTGACAGTATACGCGTCTTCCGTCACAAGGTACAGAAGGCTCATGTCCAGGGGAAGGGACGATATTCCGCTCAGCCATGGCGAATTCGAAGAGAGAGACAGGAGGGAGCTCGGCTGGGGACTCGGAAACGCAATAGCACTCTCCGACAGAATAGTCGGCAATGAGGGCACGATCGAGGAATTCCGCAACAGGGTAGGACAGATGCTCTCGGAACTGGGATTTACAGCAGTGAAGAGTTGATGCGATGACGGAGATCAAGCTCGGGACAGTGAGACCATGCAGGGGGGGCTCGTATGTTGTCTATCCTTCACCTGTATACAATCTTCCGCTCAGGGATTGCACTAAAGCGCTCAGGCGCCGCGGGTTTGACGCAACGGAGGAAGGAGCGATGGTCATCGTGCAGGCTGAAAATGTTTCGTTCACTCTTTACAGGACAGGCAGGCTGCTCATTCTCCCGTGCGGAACGTCCGAAGAGGCAGTGGAGAAGGCCAGGGAAATATTCAGTGTGCTTGAAGGCGATGGAAATGTGTCACGTGCAATAGAGTCGGCAGAGCTGATTTAGAATGCGGCGGGTAACCGGAGGAATCGCGCATGATTGCACCCGTCGAAAATGACGCGATTTCCCTCGTGTTGAGCATTGCACTCAGCTATCTGGCCTACAGGCAGGGGATGCTGACAGCGAATGCGTCGGTGGCGGCATTCGCTGTCAGCGCCAGTGTTGGAGTGCTTGGCAATCTGTCCTGGCTTCTCATCATACTGACATTTGTCATTGCGGCATTCGTTACGACCAGATTCAATATTCTGGACAAAGCCGGCAGGGGCCTGCAGGAAGGAAAGAAAGGCGAAAGAGGTACAGTCAACGTGATTGCAAACAGCCTGCCTG
>JAKABN010000169.1 GCA_021796895.1 Thermoplasmata archaeon
TCAAAATACAACGCAATCCTCCCTGTACTACACGCGATGCAGGAATCGCGATACATGACAGACTCATGTCTTCCGGACAACAACGGGTAAGCATCTAACCGATGATAAATGTTGATCAGCTATGTGAAGATTTGATCGTTTTCACATTCAGTATTTTCAACAACCGACGCCTGTGAATCGTTGCTTCTATCGCTGTGAACTGCCCTGGGTTGGAGCTTTAGAAATAGGTGCCCATAGAAGGTGGTTTTGATGAAATGAAACAATGAATAGATGTGCTTTTTCGTTTTACCTGGAATCCAAATCCCAGAAGTACGAATCATGGGTAATCACGTCAGATTCAATGAAACCGAACTTCTTGTCGGGAAGGTCTACAATAGAGCACCCTTGCAATCAGTGCATCGATATAGTGTATGAGCTTGAGCACATGGCATATCCTGTCGAAGAATCTCTGCTTTTCGCACGTTTGTTCAGAAAGTCCTCTTGTTTTTCCATTGGTTTCTGTAGACCGCCAGCCCAGTTTCTCAAGCGGCGGCTGATGAAGTGGCCAAAACAGATTCCGTAAACTCCTCTTCTTTATCCAGAAAGCAGCAGTCCAGGCTCATCGAAGATAAGGACAGATGTGGCGCCATTCTTCAGCACCCTTTACATCTTCTTGCTAATCTTATCGAGCTGAAACTTTGTTGCTAATCGGATAAACTTGCATCGCACTGTGTATGGTATGCCGGAGGCTGTTTTACCTTTGGAGCACTGACTCTACAGGTCCGGCATTTGCTTCGGAATCTACAGAAGCCCATGCACAGCTTCGCGAAAAGTAATCTGAATATCTTTATTAATCCTCACACTCTCAACCTAACCAACTCAAAATGATATCAAAATCAAGAAGCGAAGAAGACACGGACTGGTCAGAATTGAGGTGCTCCATCGGCGGATTAAATATCGATCCCAAATCTGACAACATGACTCAACCTCAGGGTAACTATGTACATACTTTGTTAGAAAGAGTCAGTAAAGATCCACACATTATCTCATTGACTCAATTTTCAGATCCTTTGGAGAAATGGCTTGGAGCATTTACACGCACGGACGAAAATGGAAAAGAGGTTCCATCAGATTCAATCGAAGATGGCTTCACAAAGCCAACCTTAATTCACATCAAGTTGGACAAAGACGAATTCCGCATGACTAACAGATTTACAGATACGGCTTCTTCCGAAGTGCGTATCCAGATGGATTTTTACGTGATTATCGACGGGACTTTACTGTTGATATTCTCGAAACCAAGGGGTTTTCCATATGATGAATTTTCGGCTTTGGACGTAAGGGATATGCTGCTAAAATTATTGGGCCCATTCGGAGCAGAAGTCATAGTTCCTTGCCTGGCTGATGAGAAATTAAAGGTGAGCAAGACAGAGAGAGGGATTGAGTTCATAATTGAAGGATATGATAAAAAATTGAATCTAAATAGTGGAGTGAAGGAGGTTGGCATTCTTACTGCAATTCAAAGAATTTATAGTTCTCTTTGTCTGGATCTTCGAGTTTTGTATCGCACCTCTGATATAATAAGTATCACCGTCGAGAAGTCCCAGGTGCTTTTCTCTGCATTATCGGATCTCTTGGACCATTATGAATCACTTTTGTCCTCTAGTAACATTCACATTTTTTCAAGAATGAGGCAAATGAAAAGTTTGAATCTCGAAATATCTCAAACACTGAAGAAACTGAATCAATTCTATGTTTCAAAGAGCGAAATGAACGAACGTGTATCTATGAAAAGTGTCCACAACACACGCTCTCCTGTTGAAGATTTCTTAGAACCCATAAGGGAGAGAGTGACCTCCAGATCCAACGATGTTTTGGAACCCGATCTAAACATATTGGGAAGTATACTTGGTCATGTCAGAAGTGAAATCAATTCGCTGAGAGCGTACTACATTGCGATAGCATCCAGTTTACTTGGCGCTTTCATTGGTGTAATAGTCGGTCATATGATTTAGCTCAATATGAGCTGACATGGATTTGCCCATTGTATTTTGAATCACTTTGTCCGATAATGAATTGAAGATTGCCCCTCATTTCCATATGCTCCTAATTGCGTTTGCTGCAGAATTCGTTTGGGATCATACAGTCCATGGCTTGGTTTACAGTGACGTGGTTGCAGTCGTGGAATATTCTCTCAATGCATTCAGCAACCTCCTCATGGCTATCGACTCCAATCAGCCAGAATTGTCCGGTGTCCAGCGTGTTGTGAAAATACTAAGTGTATAATTGCCGTCCTAAGCTTTCCCAAGGCTGTCAGTGCCATACCAGATATATGCAATTTCCGTCTCGCACAGTTGGTCAGGAGCTATGGTAACATAACAGGCATTGCTGAATCGCCGCTATTTCTGCTCAATCTCACCCTGCCGAAAACGGCAAAAACCTGAAACGCCACGTCCGGGATGCATATGGCGTATATACTATATATAATATATATGATGTATATGATATATATTTTGTTAACCTGTTACATGTAACAATTTTTATTATATATCCATACGACGACTCATCCATCATGCATCCTTTTTTCGTTGTCGGCGAAATTGCCAGCAGTGCCTTAAGAGGACATGATAAAATTCCGTTAAGAGCAAACCGCCTCCATTCACGGATTCTGCCGCCGAGCCCGGTCTTCAGTTCCCTGACTGGATTGCCTGAATATCATAGCCCCGCCCCGGTATCCATGAGCCCCAGGGTATCCGTGATACCATCCGAGCACTTCAGTCCCCACCAGTCGACGGCACAGGGGGCATCGCAATGAACGGTGGATACAGATTCTACTCTCTCGATTTTCCGGAGAGTGTGGACTTTCAGTTTTCAACGCTTGTCCGCAATATAGTGAAAGGAAGGCACGCCATCAATCTGATCATACAGAAAGAGGGCCTGTCTCCCATGCAGATAGTAGCTGCAAGTGCCGCTGAGATTGAAGACCCGCTCACATCCATCGTATCGGGCGCAGACCCGAGGTGCACAGTGAAAAAGCTCGAAGTACTGAGGTCTGCAGGGTACGACATAGCACTTGAACTCAAACGCTTCGACCAGACCGAAGTTCTCGACATCTCCCGTGACATTCTGGCCGCCATGCGTTCCGTCCGGCCCGACGAGCACTTCAGGGCCACAGTATACGCGAGAAGATGGCTGCGGCTCAATCCCAGGAAGGCATCACCAGACTACGGCCTGCTTGGTTTCACGGTGTTCTTTGGAGGGAGTCTGCGCAGACTCACAGACATATTCCCGTTCATCGGGCACAGGAGAATGTGGAAAGTGAAACCGGCATTCAAAATATCGTCGCCGAGATGGAGTCCATGCCCCCTGACAATGGTCGACAACCTGATTCCGTCAACAAAGCAGACATTCCGTGACAGGATGTCCTTTCCGGCCCGGCCCGGCACTATCCTTTGCGAGGGCGTGCGCGTAAGCACTCCGTCCGGCCGCCACCCTCTCAAGGTGAACGAAGGGTTTCTCAGGGCAAATACGCTGTTGTTTGGCGGTACCGGCACAGGCAAATCCACCTATCTCCACTGGCTTGCACTTACGCTCATCAGGGAGGGTAGGGCAGTGTGCGTTGTCGACCCTCACGGCACGCTGATTTCCAGCATCATGGGCTATCTTGACGGAGGAGCGGAAAGCGGAAGAGTCGTGTATGTCGATCCCGTGCGCTGTCCACTGGGTCTTAATCCGTTCGAGGTGTTCAGAACGGACGGGAGGCAGGACGAGGTTTCCTCGCTGCTTGTTGAATCCATAGGGCACACGATAAAGGAAGCATTCGGCAGCGAATACTGGGGTCCGAGGCTCGATTACCTCATCAACGGCGTCATCAGGGCGGTGGCACCCCTTCCGCAGTCCAATTTCGCGGACGTGATGGAACTGATAAACAACCCCTTCGCCGCCAAAGAGCTTGCGGACACGACCGGGGACCCCAGCTCAAAGGATTTCCTTCTTTCCATAAT
>JAKABN010000170.1 GCA_021796895.1 Thermoplasmata archaeon
CTTTGAAATCGTCATTTATGACAGCTCAATGAAGATGGAGTCAATGCCGATGTGTTAAAGCGAGATGGAGTCTTGTTAAACAAATTTTTGCTCAATCGCATAAATATAATGGGTCCGCCCGGACTTATACTAATTTCCGGTATAAATCTACAAAGGCGCAAAACTCGGACGCGAAAGCCACCGAATGAATAGAATCGAGTTGTGACATCACAACTTGTCTTCCGCTGGTTTAAGTCGACCTATTCCTGCTTAGAAAATCATACCAACGAAACGAAGTAGGGGACTACTGCCTAAGCCAGTCCCCCAACCAAGAGGGCCAGGGCGGTGAGACCATACCCTGACACACCCGCTAGATTGCCGAAGACCGAGTTACCATTTGTCGCCAAAATGCCGCCGAGTCTCAGGTAACACCCGGACTCAGATAAAGCATGATTATATAGAACTGAATAAATAAATTCCTTTCGAGTGTCAATCCAATGGCCTATCCCCCGCAAGACTGAGGTATGGCCCCATTACAGAAAGTAGACCATTCGGAATCACATTTGTGCTGCTGTCGCTGGTGCTGCATCTGTCATCCAGGCATTCGATGTTGTGGAACGTGCTGGTCATATTGTTTGCGCTGAACGTCATGACAATTGGATTTCAGATTTTCATATCACTGGCTATACCGGCACTGGCAGGCGCAATTGTCGTACTGCTTCACTGTGTCCACATGCTCAATCACGCTTGGAGGGCGTCTAACCCGCTATCGCACTGTCATGATGCTACGGTAGTTATTACAAAGGTCAGTTCGCAGGTTACCTCTTTGCTGAGACCTTTCAATTGGGCATAGAGATGAACTGTGTTGAGTGTGGTCTTGTTCGCAATAGAGCTGTATGAGAGTGTTATCAGCGTCATGCCGTTGAAATGGAAATGGTACACAGAATGACCGGTAGCCGGAATATTCAGCAGTTTCGCTGAGTATGAAAGGGAGCCGATATGGCCGAACGAAGTGTTTATGCCGTTGTTTACGGGTGAGACATTGTCTGCCGGCGTAGGAATCGAATAAGATGTCTGCACCTCTCCAGTCTGGACATAGTTTGTATTGTTTCCATAGTCGTTCAATTTGAATGTGATGTAATCAGGATGCATGACGGAGGAAATGTTGCCTGTTATGTTTGTATAGAACTCAAAAAATAATTCATTATTGGCACTGGGATTCGGTAACGGGACAAATTCGGCGTTAAAACATAGAGTTGAATTCGTGGCGTTGTCATTGGGCATTTGAAAATAACTCGTGACGCTTCCGGTTATGTTTGCAGTGCTGTTTGATGTAAGCGTCCATGTGAAGGGCACAGACTGTGAATTATAAACAACGACCAAGCCGGGATCATGTGGCTGGAGTGAAACTGCAGCAGCTACAACAGTCACTGCTATACTGATTGAGGCGATGATTGAAATGACCCTCCTTCGGCTCCTCTTTTCACTTACTGCCAATCATTCTCACCTTATCGGTACATATAACCCGCACAGCCAATATTTATAGATACACTGCCGTGTTTAAACATGTAATTGCCATCCTTATTCGCCGTTATTTCTTGTCGCTTTTTAGCGCATGGGCTTTTGTTCAGGGTGTTGCACATTACAATAATTCAATAAAGGGCTAGACTGCATATACAATTCAATGGCGTCATCGTTGTTTGAGGAATTTTGTGAGGAAGATGATAAGCAATAAACTGAGAGACTTAACATTGACTCTTATCTCAGGATTCCTTACCTCTTTAGCATCCTTGGCATACAACTACAAGTGGGCGACACTCGTTGTTTTTGGAAAAGTATCTTATGGAATTGCGTTTGGTTATCCCACCGGATTCATAACTACAGTAGCTAATGGAAGCACGTCTGACTATGTGGGGTCTGCCGTTACATTTAAATTTGGAAATTATTATTTTATCCCAATCGCCTTCGGAATCGATTTGGTGTTTTGGACCATCCTCTCTGGAATTATTATTGAGTTGTTTAAGTGGGTTAGGCACAATCGAAAAACAAGAAAGCATAGCCGCATTAATTCGTAACGATTCGTTGCTGGTATAACAGATACTTGCCCGGAAGTTCCGAGCTCTCCAGTTACAAGTGGATACTTCGTCGCGCCGAACAGATTGAGCAGCTTCTCCTGCCCATCCGTGGACCCCGAGGTTCCATTGTGGATGGATTTTTTCTATTGGAAGCTCACGATGGATATATCAGAGAGGGAATCCAGCTCCTAAGTAAACGTCAAGAGGAGATTTTATCGCGAAGAGTGCGCTCCGCCCATGACTATGGCATTTCAGCGATGCAGAGGACGGTCGCGTAAACGTCGATCCTGCTCACATTTCTCTGTATTCACTCGATTTTCCTGACAGCGTCTAACAGCTGATAAGCGGTCCTCTCATCGTTGTGAAGTGCCGCATGGACCAACATGCAGACCATTGCGGTCTTGGACTTGGACAGTCTGTCAGGCAAATCACGAACGAAGCTGCGTACCACGGGATCGTCGATGTATCTTTGCACTGTTGCCTTAAGCTCCCTGATGTCTGAGAGTTCTTTCGTAAAAATTGATGTGCCTGTTGAGTATTTAATTATTCACCCTGGCAATCGAACAACTGCCTTGTCGCGGTCAATTACTGAAACGAACTCCCAGCCTTCTTTCAGGTAGGTTTCGATATCCTTTTGCGAAACAACTTTCTGCCTGTTTCCATTGTTCACCATGTTGCTCACAACCTTTTGTTTTATGAGTTCAGAGATTTTGCTTTCAGGAATTTGCTCTATTCCGCCCAGCGCATCTATTTCTTCCTCAGTATATCCGATTGATTTCAGTATGACTGAATGCACGTGGGGGCCAGACTCGTGGTGGGACGCGGATGTTACCAGATATTCAGAGCACTGATCGTAACTGTTCCTCATATCTGCAATGACATCCTCAGGCAACCTGTTCTTGTTTGTGGTGTATGTCGCCTCAATGTCCCCTACATGTCCCATGAAAAACATCCTGTAGGCATGCGAAATCCGCTGCCTGCTCTCTGCTATCATGAGCTGGGTATCAAAAAATGAGCGCCAGACATACGGTCTCTGTGTGAGTCCGACTGCTCTCATTGCCACCCTTATCTCGTTGCCTATCTTCGTGGTCCTGAGGAACGGACTTCTGTCGACTATGCCGGGGAAACGGCTTTTGCCAAAATTGGCAGACGAAGTGGCTATTATTCCTGTATCCGGTGTGAGCCTTTCACCCGCTCTGGCTCTTTCATTCAGATATTCTGTAAGAACATCGCATCCCTCACGACTCAAAAAGGCTACGTACTGCCTCCTGGATTTCGACAGTTCAGGTGGAACAACAATCATTGCTGGAACAGTCTGTGCCGATACTCTGTTGTCTTTCAGACTGAAATCCTTTACGTCCGATATCTTCAGGCCGTTGACGCCGAGATAGTCGCCCAGTGTCTCAATTCGCAAGCCTGCATGTGAAATAAGTATGATGGCAGAACGGGTCCTCAGGGAGGTGGTCGGCGCGTACAGGACTCTTTTCAACTCCTCCTGCGTTGGCACCCTTTCGTCTCTCAGCGTAGGGCGTCTCTGGGCGTTCGCTATCTTTATGCGCCGCTGTATTTGTTTGCCCGAGAATTCCGCCCAACTCTTGATGGCTTTCAGATGATTGGCGATGTATCCCGGGGAATATGGCTCGCCTGTCCCGGGATTGACACTCTTTTCCAGTCCATCCACATAGTCCTGAACGACATCTTCCATTTTCTTTCTGGGCTGCTTTATGAATTGCTTTGCGGTCATGTCCGTTGTGTTCAGAAAGCGCCCCAGGCAGCGAAGATATATATCACCTGTAATCACCGAATTCTTTCCAACGTTGGAATGCCATCGTCTGACATCATCATCCTGCAGCATCTCGTTGTAGAGATCTTTATCGTGGGTTATTTTACGTGACATGATATAGGTATAAGTCT
>JAKABN010000171.1 GCA_021796895.1 Thermoplasmata archaeon
GGTCGGCGCCGCGTATCCCCCGCTTCGCATCGCCCACTCAACCATTTCCTTCATGCCCACAATATTGAACACATCGTCATTGCTGAGCACCACGCACTTTACTTCGTCGTGCATGAGTGCCTCCCGGATTCCCGCATTCATGCTCCTGGAAAATGAGAATGCCGGGAGTGTGTCTTCGACAAGCAGTGCGTCCACACGCGCCTCATCGAGTTCTTTCACGAGGTCCGCAACCCGTTCCTGGCTCATGTCCGCTGTCGGAATTACTGCAGCTGCCTCTCTTTCCTTGTTATCAGCCCATTCCATTTTCATGTATGATCGCCTTTATCATACTCACGTATGTATCCAGACCCCTTCAACTCTTGAGCATTTGTCATCCCTGTTGATGCCGATGCAATGAGCGCATAGCCATGAATTGCCATAGACAAAGCGATATCGGTCATCTGGAGGCACATCAGTTAGATCGGTTTTGCAGCACTCACATATTTTTTTCCTTTTTAGCCACATGAACTTCCTGCTTCTCATCTCATGCCTCTTTCTGCGCTGCCATACTTAAGGTTTAATTCTTCTTTTCTGTAACAGTCGTAGCACAGCCATCTGCCATTGATGACGCGGCGTGTCGCACGTATGCCGCAATCCCTGTTTTCGCACACGCCTTCGCGGCGGGAGTCATAGCCGCCACGCAGGAGCATGTGCTGGCCGAGCTTTCCTGTCATTCAATCACCACATGACTTAACCTTACTCCCATTTCCTTGCCAAAGCATTCATAATTACAAAAGTGCCTTTTATTCGAAAAACATACTATCTGTTTCCCGAGTTCAAGATGTTTATTACACCAGTCACATGTATCAACATGTTCTTTACAATTATTGCAAATCATTTTTGCGATGTACCGCATTTCACTCACTTCTCCATTGATGTTTACACACGGCGCAGACACCCGATAACAGGTTCCGTTCATAATCGAAGTCACTCATTCAATCACCCTTTGTGCCGGAGGACTCTTTCGGCAGTTGAGATGGACAAAAAAATTTCCAAAACGGTTCAGTTATCGCGAGCAATTCATCCGTATACTGATGTGCGAGTTGTTTGCGACGCTCAGGATCGCACTCGAAAAGCGCTGCATCTAATATACGATTGTGTGATTCAACTATTGTCATTCCTCATCCTCCTCAGCCCCACCAAATCTCCTTTCGTAATCACTCGGCGTGAGAACAACAATGGGCACTTTGTCCGGCTGTATGTTGTTCTCAACGAAGTCCAGCCCGAGTACGTGGCCCTTGGGAAAAAGGTATGACGCGTGCTTATCCTTGAGGATTTGTCTTGCATCTGCCTTGAGGTCTTCTTCTGAAATGTATAAGGTCGCGCCTGCAGCGCTGTCATCCACTTCAAGCGTAATTTTCATCCCTCGTTCGCCCCCTCTGGATCGCCATAGTCACTGTCCATCGTTGAGTAGTGCCCGCACTTGTTGCAGTATCCCATATTGTCGTATTCGCATTCACACTGACATGTGATAAATTCGCCATCAGTGTCGCAATTGTCTGTCATTCCTCATTCGCCTCCAATAAATTCAATATCGAAGTGAGCAATATGCCAGCATCGCCAATGAGCGCACCGTGATCAGGATTATTTTGACAATCAGTTAGGCAATCTCCATAATCCTTTTCGAAGTTTTTAATCAGTTCCTTTATCGTTTCAGCTTCGATTATCTGATCGCCACAGTGCTTGCAATTCATTCCCTTATCACACTCACCTTAACATACGGCGCCTTGTCCTTGACTTCCATTGTTGCCTCAACCATATCGACTGCTTCAGTGCGGCCCTTCTTGCGGAGCAACTCGATAAGGTCACGGCACGGGCCTGGACTGACTTTCATTATGTTTGCCGCTTCGGTCACGCCGGCAGCCTCGATTATGGCTTGCGGTTCAAAGGTCACTGTCTGCTGCTGGACTTTGTGAACGCGATATCGGAAATGGCGAATTTGCACGTCATAGCCTGCGAGTTGCTGTTCTTCGAGGTACGCGAGCATGGTTTCAGACTGTTTTTCAAGCTTGCGCTTGATGGTCTGGTACTGAAAATCAAGGTCAAGCCATTGCTGCGTGGCTTCGGTAAATTCGGAGAGGGAGGTCATTCAATCACCTTTGTGAACTCATGAACATACACCAGCTGACGTGCAATGAAGCCCGCGCGTGGATGAATTTGCTTCCATATCTCGATGAACTGTTCCTTACTGGAACATCCTTCTTCCATCCAAAGATTACGCGCGACCGCATCGAGCGGCATTTTGTGTATATATCGCAGTACAAATTTCTGTCCGTCAAGCATGAATGTGTCTCCCTCTTTGCCATATCTCTTATTCCGTGTAGTCGCACTTTTGCGGCCTTCGAGAATGGCCTTTTTCATATCATCCCTAAACGGTATTGTGATCTCAGTCATACTTTCACCAGCGCTCCGAGTTCCTTGTCGTATCTATAGCCGCGTAGATGAGCCTGCTTGATCAGTCTGTGGTATTCCTCGTCATTGAAGCGCCGGCTGAAATTGAGAACCAAGCCGCCGGGTTCGGCTTCGAGATCCCATTCCTTATACCATGCATCCTGCGACTTGGCAGCCGGAGCAGAAGGCGATGTTGCGGCTGGCGGTTTACGTTGCGTTTCTTCCCAGAAATTGATGGGCCGCAATGCACGCTCAAGTACGATTGCCCTCAGCGCCGGATCGCTGTTCGGGAACTGCATGATGAGTTCGTCCAAGGTCTCTCTGGCATATTTCATGTAGGCTTTTATCGTTTCATCCATGTCAATCAACTCCGACAAGGAGATAGCATACGAGTATTTAATGGTTCTATAAAAACCTTTAATTACTCAGGCGCTATCAGGTCGGAAAGGAAGGTGATTTTCTGGGAAACGAAATTAATGACCTCACTACTATACAGGTCTGTCGCGATCCGACATGGGTTGGACTGAAGAAAATTCAGGCAGAAATGATTGAAGATGCGAAGAGAAACGTCACTTATGATGATGTTATCCAGATGCTCATCACGATGTATGATTCGCGAGAAGAGACGAAAGGCAAGTAGGGGATATTATGCCCTTTCCTTCTGATCGGCTTGAAGGCGTTTTCGCACTTCGTGCAATGGGTGTAAATGTAATCCCGCTAAACTATCCGGACAACGGACATAGCCATGATGAGCAATGGGGAAAATCACCTGCCATAGACGCATGGAAGGATTTCCAGTCACGGATGGCAACGACGGACGAAATAAGATACTGGTTCCTCAATGGTCGCTGCAACGTTGGCGCTATATGCGGCACAGTCTCAAACTCACTATTCGTTGTTGATGTTGACGATCCCGCACTGCTTAAGGTATTCTTTGAAGATGACATACATGAGATAGCGTCGAAAACATTCACTGTTAAAACGGCAAAAGGCTATCATCTGTATTTCAGAGACAGGGAGCGCCGGAGGCTACAGACCTCCAGAATTGAATTTGATGCCAGCTCTAAGAAACGTGTCGATATACAATGCGACGGCACGTACGTCGTAGGGCCGCCGTCACTGCATGCAAGCGGAAACTTCTATACTGTTATTTCGCCTGACGGGGTAGGGGTGCGGGAGGTCGATGCTGAGGGATTTATTCAGCAGATGATAAGCGTAGGCATACAGCATGGGGCGACGGTCAGCAGAAAATACAGGGACGCCGAGAGAGCTGAAAAGCACGAACCTGTAGTTAATGTTCCTGAAGGGACAATCAGGCAATTGCTTGAGGAAACTGTCGGCAAAGACAAAATGAGACTCTATAAGCAGACTGGGACGGATACGCTCCAGGGTTCCCATCCCATACATGGCAGCACAACTGGCAGCAATTTTACGGTGAATCTCAAGACCGGAGAATGGTACTGCTTCAGGCACAATGTTGGCGGCGGTGTATTGAGACTCGTGGGAATTTTATCTGGAGCGCT
>JAKABN010000172.1 GCA_021796895.1 Thermoplasmata archaeon
AATGTACAGATGGTTGCCGACTGTGGCGTCGCTTGGTCCGTTCGTTGTCTTCATACTTCTGGAGTACTTCGCGAATCTCCAGCCAATATATGTCATACCGTTCCTCTTCGCCATAATGTTTCTGTCGCCCATGCTTAGAAGAAATGTTGCCGGCATCCGTTTTTTCGCCAAAGGATTCAGCGTACGAAATGCCGGAAGGAATGAAATTTTTTACTATGGCAGTATAGAGAGAGCGAGTGTTTCAAAAAATCAGTCAGGGATGCAATTATTGACAATGTCCCTGGCAGGCAGCACCGTACCGGTGTCGCTGGCATTTGATTCAGGAAATACATTCAGGATGGTGCTGATGCAGCTGAAAAGAAGAAGGATAGAGGTCGTCTCCGATCAGACGACAGCACCGCAGGACCAGACGGTCATCTGAGACGTTCACATTTTCCGTCTCTGAGACACATCGCATTTTACTGAATCGTGACGGAAACGGTCGTGAGGGCCGGCGTCCGCAGATTTTGGAATATGGGATTCCAGTCCAGTGTAACTCGACAAGGCACGTCATCCGATATTTCACCATCTGTCTCCTTGCCACGAATGAGTTGCGGAAGCGGCTGTCTGCTCTACCCGTGGACCGCCGAGAATCCTGGTTTCCCGTCAAAGAGGTAGAGATTCTCCGTCTTGATGTTGTCGAAGCCTGCCACTATCACGCGCCTTAGCAGCTCCACCACCTGACCCGGCTGAACAATTTCTCCTTCATCGCCGGTAAATCTGCAGCGCCAGTGGTCCGTGCAGAACGTCTCCGGCAATCCGTTCGGCCAGACCTTTATGCCGCGATTTGTTATAACCCGCAGACGCAGCGGACCGTTCGACACCTTGCTCAGGGCAGTACCCAGATCATCCGGAGAGCCCTTCTCCCAATCCAGAAACACATCGACACCGACGAGGCTCTTACCGGCCCTCCTGCGGTTCGTGTCAATTTGCCATGGGTGAATCGACTCTGATGCCTCGTAGGATACGGGTTTGAGCGTCTTCGGTAACTCACCCAGGCGGCTGATAACGGCTTCGGCGAATTCGCTTGTGCCGACCTTACGGGTGCTGATGCCTTCGTTGAATACATCATATGTATGGATACCGTCCTCGATTGTTCTTAACCATGCGTTGTATACTAGCATGGAAACTTTTGACTGTCCGATATGCGAAAGCATCATGACAGCGGCAAGCAGCAAACCGGACGGATTCGCCACATTCTGGCCCGCATGGCGCGGCGCCGAGCCATGAATGGCTTCAAACATCGCACACAGATCACCGATATTGGCCGATCCTGCGAGTCCCACCGATCCGGCAATTTGTGCTGCCACGTCGGACAGTATATCGCCGTACAGATTCGGCATGACAATTATGTCGAAGTTTTCCGGTCTGTCTGCAAGTTTTGCTGCGCCAATGTCGACAATCCATGTTTCGTTTTCAATATCCGGATATTCCGCGGCAATCTCGTCAAACACCTTATGGAAAAGGCCATCGGTGAGTTTCATTATGTTATCTTTGACGAAACAGGTGACCTTCCTGTGCTTGTTCGCGCGCGCGTATTCGAAGGCATATCGTATAACCTTCTCAGATCCCGGGCGCGTTATGAGTTTAAGACACTGGTATACCTGATCTGTCTGCCTGTGTTCGATACCGCCGTACAGGTCCTCTTCATTTTCACGAACGATGACGAGGTTCATTTCCGGATGTTTCGTTCGGATGAACGGATGGTAAGACAC
The DNA here is from genome assembly GCA_021796895.1 of Thermoplasmata archaeon. Classification (GTDB taxonomy): domain Archaea; phylum Thermoplasmatota; class Thermoplasmata; order Sysuiplasmatales; family Sysuiplasmataceae; genus Sysuiplasma. The sequence goes on from JAKABN010000172.1 coordinate 1,755, forward strand.
GCAGGGCCTAACATTTGCGTAAAGACCCAGTGCCTTCCGCATCGTGACGTTAAGGCTCTTGTACCCGCCACCCTGAGGTGTCGTGATCGGCGCCTTGAGAAACACCTTTGTCCGTCTCACGGACTTCCACACATCCGGCTCGATGCCTGTTTCCACACCCCTCAGATACACCTTTTCGCCGATTTCAACAGTTTCTGTCTCGATGTTCGCCCCGGCAGCCTGAATGACGTCCAGTGTTGCCTTCATTATTTCCGGTCCGATGCCGTCTCCATATGCAACGGAGATTGGAGTTTGCTTTGCCATATTCACACTCTTCCTTCCTTATTCTCACCCTGTTTCATCCGTATTCCGAAGCCACAGACGTTCCGAATCGGATGACCGATGCTGTCTGCCTCGGGATCGCTCCGGAGCAACAGAGGCGAGGTCGATTAGCCGCAACCAGTACATGACTGCCCGCTTCTCCTGCGCTTGAGGGCAACCGCAACATCGCTTCCAGGCGCTCGCAGGCACAGAAAGTGGCCACGTCATTCGTGATTAACAGCTCAGGCCTAATGTTCATGCACATAATAAAATCTCTTTTGTGCCGCACAGTTACAACCTGCTTGACACAGCGAGAAAAACGCCAGAACAAGTATCAGACACGGTTTTTCTCGGCATAACCTCCATGCTTATCGACTCAAAGTATTATTACGATTCCGTCGACTGCCCACACAAAATTGGTCAGGTACAAAGACCGAAAATCGCGAAAGCAATCGCGTGATTTTAATTGCAGATAATCTTGTCATGGAGAACAAGTGTGTGGAAAAGATCCACGGATTAAGCGGGAGGAAGCACGTACAGAAAACATGCCCTTGTCCTGTTGCGGTGCTGATCACCTGTTCCTGCGGGAACCATTCTCCGGAAGCGCGGCTGAAACATGGCAGGGCAATAACAGTAAGTGCGCCCCTGCCTGTAGCTGAAACATCAAATTACCCACGGGGAACGCCATGCCGACAGGTGAGCGTCATTGCATGTTTTCGATTCTTACCTGAACTGCGCTTCCGCCGGAATCGAACCCGAGCACCCTTGAATAGAAATATAGCTCGGCTTCATAGGCTTTCTTTATGTTCGCGGCCTGCCGGAATCCGTGTTGCTCGCCTTCGAATGCAACATATGCTGTGGATATTCCCTTGTTCTTCAAAATATTGAACATCAGCTCTGCCTGATTGGGTGGAACGATTCTGTCCTCGAGCCCCTGAAGGAATATCACGGGCGTGAACATGTCCGCCGCCCTGTTTATTGGCGATCGTGCGACATACAGGTCCCGCCGTTCAGGATACGGACCTATCAACGAGTCGAGATACCTTGACTCGAATTTGTGTGTGTCGCGCACAAGCAATTCGAGATCGCTCACGCCGAAGTAACTCGCGCCTGCTGCGAATACGTTCCGGAATGCAAGTGCACTCAATGTAGTATATCCGCCCGCGCTCTGCCCGCGAATCAGCAGCTTATTTCTGTCCACTTTTCCGTGCTCGGCAAGGAACAGTGCACCATTGACGCAATCATCTACATCGACGATGCCCCATGATCCGTTCAGGCGCATCCTGTACTCTCTGCCGTAACCGGTGCTTCCTCCGTAATTAACGTCCAGAACTGCAAAGCCTCTGGAGGTCCAGTACTGGATGTCAGGGCTCATCGACGTCCTCGTAGCGCTGGTAGGACCGCCATGGCTTATCACAATCAGAGGGGGAAGTTCGTCCGGCGGGGCTGCATAATCCCCGTTTTTTGGAGCGTAAAAGAAGCCGTGTGCCATTTTTCCCTCCGAAGTGGGGAAATCCAAATGTTCCGGAGCCGATAGATATCTGTCCGAAAGCCCATATGCACCGTCTGCTGAATACAGCGTCGTGAACTCATCTGTTTTCAGATCAAATCTCAGAAGTGAAACAGGCATGTCATGTGAACCGGCAACGAAGAATGCGCAGTTGTGGCCGGTGCTAACATAACTGAATTGCGTGTACCGGGACTTAACCTCCCTCATTAAATGTGAGCGGGCATCAATAACGCCCAGATGCCAGATGCCTCCGCGTGTGAATGTGCAGACAATCGACCCGTCATCTGCGAAAGCCCATGATGACATCCCCATCAGCCATTGTGGAGGCACAAACTCGGCCTCCGTCTGGTGCAGACACTGA
>JAKABN010000173.1 GCA_021796895.1 Thermoplasmata archaeon
CTGGAGGAGGAGGGGCATGTATCAGGCAGGACGATTGCCGTTCTCGGGCTTGCATTCAAACCCGGCTCGGACGACATCAGAGACGCTCCATCAATCAAGGTCGTTTCGTCGCTGATCGAGAAAGGTGCAAAGATTGTGGCATTCGATCCGGCAGCAATGGAAAACTTCAAGAAACTCTTTCCTGCTATCGATTACGCTGCATCGGCTGCTGCCGCGGTCGGAAGATCCGATGCTGTCGTAGTGGTGACGGAGTGGAAGGAGTTCTCCGACCCGGAGCTTTACGGCAGCAGGCACGTGGTGGACGGCAGGGGGATAACACAGACGAAGAATTACGAGGGGATATGCTGGTGATTGCCTGAAGGCGATAATACCCGCGGCAGGAATGGGCACACGCTTCCTTCCACTGACCAAAGTGCAGCCGAAGGAGATGCTGCCTGTTGTCGACAAACCGGTCATACAGTATGTTGTTGAGGAAGCCGTCAGTGCAGGCATAGAAGACATTGTCATTGTCACAGGAAGGGAGAAACGTGCAATCGAAGATCATTTCGACGCTTCGCCCGAACTTGAAAGGATCCTGGAAGACAGAGGGAACGGGGACGCTCTTGAGAGCATAAGGCGAATTACATCGCTGGCCCATCTGCATTACATCAGGCAGAAAGCGCCCAGGGGACTCGGAGATGCTGTTTACTGTGCCAGGCATCACATAGGGAATGAGAGCTTTGCAGTCATGCTCGGAGACACGATAAACATAGCCGATGTTCCTGTCGTGGGGCAGCTCATGAATGCGCACAGAAAACTTGGTGCTTCGGTCATAGCCGTGGAGCGCGTGCCGCGGCACAAATTGCGGGACTACGGCATAATCAAGGGAAGACTCAAAGACAGGAAGACGGTCGAAATACAGAAACTGGTTGAGAAACCGGAACCGTCGAAGGCTCCGTCAGATATGGGCATAACAGGCACATACGTGCTCACGCCGGCAATATTCGATGCCATTGAGAGAACGGATCCTGACGCCAACGGTGAAATACAGCTGACAGACGCACTAACACTGCTCGGAAAGAAGGAGAAGATTTATGGGTATCTCTTCGATGGCACTAGGTACGATATCGGTGACATGTTTCTGTGGATGAAGGTGAACATAGAGTTGACACTGAAGAGCAGAAAGTACGGCGGACGGCTGAGAAAGGACCTGAGTGATATGTGATGACACGGACAGCAGTCATTGGAGGCGCGGGGTTCATAGGCAATTCGCTCTGCGAAAAACTGCTTGAAAGAGGGGATGAGGTAGTATGTGTCGACAATCTGTCGAGCGGAAGAAGGATCAATATATCGCGCATCGAGACAAACGAAAGAATGCTGTTCGTTAAGCACGACATAACCGAAGCTTTGCACATTGAGGGAAGAATAGACCGTGTATTCCATCTGGCATCCATGGCTTCTCCCAGGGACTTCGCAACGCATGCGCTGGATATTGCGCTTACCGGCTCTGTCGGCACGCTGAACGCATTGCTGCTTGCTAAAGAAAAAAGGGCACGTTTCCTATTCACATCGACGTCCGAGGTTTACGGACAGCCTGCAAGGCATCCGCAGTCTGAAGACTACTGGGGAAACGTCAATCCTGTCGGCATCAGATCGTGCTATGACGAGTCCAAACGGTTTTCTGAAATGCTCTCAACCGTGTTCGGAAGCACGCATGACATCGACGTGAGAATTGCAAGAATATTCAACACATATGGACCGGCAATGAGGCCTGGAGACGGCAGAGTGGTGCCGAATTTTGTGTCGCAGGCCATTGCGGGAAGGCCGATTACGGTTAACGGGGACGGTTCGCAGACGCGCTGTTTCTGCTACATAGATGACATGGTTGACGGACTCATGAAGCTCATGGACAGGGATGGCCTGAGGAATGCCGGCCCCGTCAATCTGGGCAGCGACAGGGAGATAACTGTTCTCCAGCTCGCAAACATGATAAGGGACGCCACCGGCTCCCAGAGCAAGATTGTTTTTCAGGAAATGCCCGGAGACGATCCGGTCAGAAGGAGACCGGATATAAGGAAAGCCAATCAGCTGCTGGGATGGAAACCAAAGACGCCGCTCGCCGATGGCCTCAACATGGTCATTGAACGGTACAGTTCCGTTGCGGCAAAGACGGTCCGCTGAGGGACGCTGTCTGTCGTCGCCCCTGCAATCACGCTTTTATTGCACGCCTCCCTTTCAGTCCTGAGGCGATACTGCTGGCCGAACAGACACCACCGGAGCTCGTTTTTGCGAAGGATGTGTTTTCCGAGTATTACAGAACAAACGCCATTCCGACTCTGGCTGAGATGCCGTCAAGGGAGTTCGGCTTTATGTTTTTTGACAGAGGTTTCGTGCACAGGCACGTCGGATTCAAAGATGTCGGCGAGCTCCGCCGCTACCTTTCAACCAGAGCTCCGTCCCACGCATATTACTCGGCTGCATGCTACAGCGATCCTAACGCACACACGATGAACGAGAAGGGATGGCTTGGTGCTGATCTTATCTTCGACCTTGATGCTGACCATGTCACCGGTTCGGAGAAACTTCCTTACGAGAAAATGCTGGCCAGGGTAAAGGAGGTCATGATACACTTGTACGACGATTTTGTCATTTCGGATCTGGGCTTTGACGAGGATGAGACAGAAATAGTATTCTCCGGCGGCAGAGGATACCATATACATGTCTACAGCGAAAGAGTGCGCATGATGGGAAGCCACGAAAGAAGAGAGATCGTGGATTACATCACCGCCTCAGAACTTGATATGGGACTGCTGCTGAAGACTGACATAGTCGGAACGGACGAAGAGAGAAGAAAGAAAATTACAAGGAGGCGTATGCCTGCGGTTAGCGACGGGGGCTGGTACGGCAAGACAGCGGAAACTCTGTACACTGTCCTTGGAGAAATGAGCGACGAGGAGCATGCATTCTCCGCACTTGTTTCGGCAGGTGTAAACGAGAAGCAGGCCAGACGTATGGCCGCGAAGCTCGCCGGCGGTGGTAAAGAGATAATGATGAGAACAGGACTCGCCGATGTGTTTGACAGATCCGGCAGAAGCGACGATAACGCCGCTTTCATTGAAGTGCTGAGAAAGCGCATTATAGAGACAAAAGCAGGCCAGACCGACGAACCGGTTACGAGCGATACTCACAGGCTCATACGCGTGCCTGGCTCGCTCCACGGCAAGACTGGCCTCAGGGTGATATCGTTGACAAGGGATAGACTCGATGCGTTTGACCCGCTCGTGGATGCATTGCCAAAACTTGGTCATGACGATGTTGCTGTCATCTCGGAGGGCGAATTCGATGCCACGCCTGTCGGAGGAGAATCGGTGCACATCAGCAAGGGCCGGAACAGTCTGCCGGTCAATCTGGCATTATTCCTTATTCTGAGGAGACTGGTCAGGCTTGAACACGGGCAGCCGCCGTGAATGCGGGAAGGAGTTTCTGATAACCGTTCAGAAACATATATAAAAAGTCCGGAAAAATGAGAGTGTCAATGAAAGCAAGAGATCTGGAGAATGATCCCCGTCTCTTCAGGATACTGAGGACTCGAAGTCTTCTTTTCGGCATCCAGATCGGTATCATAACCCTCTTTGCATTGCTTATAATGCTCTCGAACGGACTCTCACTGAAGCCGCCGTACTTTCCGCTTTACAATGTTGTACTGATGGCAATCTTCATATTCCTTATTCTGGCGGTCGAACGGATCTTTTTCTTCAGGCTCTCAATGAAGTACGGCAAGAGGAAGGGAGTCATGTTCCTGATCGCCAGGAGATCGTTCAGATCTTCGACCGCCGCGACTCTTCTGGGAGTGCTTTTTGTCGTCTCCCTCTTTATAGTCAACTACACACCTGTCTTTGATGTTCACGGCACGGCCGCAGGTGCGGTCGGAACCGCG
>JAKABN010000174.1 GCA_021796895.1 Thermoplasmata archaeon
CGTTTGCAGAGGAGATGAGGTCACACTGCGAGGCTACGCTCGGGGAACTGAAGAACCTGTCCGATGCCGTGGTCGTCATAGACAACAACAAACTGGCCGAGATTTCAGAAGACCTTACGGTTGAAGAAGGCTTCAAGATTATACAGAATGGCATATCCAAGATAATTACCGCCGTCTGCCAGCACATAACAGATCAGATTGCAAGCTACCTCAACACGGACATAGCAGAGGAGATAAGGTACGACCTCCTGAGCATGGGTGACAGCGGGCACGAACAGGCACCGGGCTCTGTGGTGACAGGGGCAGAGTCTGCATTCATGCAGGCATCACTCTTCAGCGTCGAGGGACCGTTCTTCAACTTCCGGTGAACGCAAACCACTGCTTTCTCCCCGTGCGCCCGTAGCACGCGGGGAGAAAATTTCTGCGAGAAACCAAATCGGCGAAACCGACAGCAACCTGAATTTGCTGTCCGGTGTCCGACGGAAATATATTAATCCGTACTGTTTTCTACTCATTACGTGTATACACCACGACATTTCGTCATGGAAGACCGTAAGGCGAAGATAGAATTCATCAGGAACAATTCATTCGGCATACTGTTCTCGTTGCATGAGGGCGGACCTTGGGCAACGCACACACCATTCATCTATATTGAGAATGAGGGCTCGAATGATGTTCTGCTATGTCATATGGCCAAGGCGAATCCCCAGTGGAAGGACGTCGAATCCAGTAAAGTGCTCGTCGTCTTCCAGGGGCCGCATGCATACATCACGCCGTCGTGGTATACGGAGAAGAATCAGGTGCCGACGTGGAATTACGTCACGGTGCATGCTACAGGCACCGCGAGTCTCCTCGACGGGGAGGCGAAGAAGGATCTGATTATGATGATGCTCGAGTTCTATCAAAGCGACGCAGGCATGGTCGACCACCTTGAGGAAGAGCCTTTCAGAAGTATGCTGAGGGCAACGGCAGGAGTGAGAATAACAGTGGAGAAGCTCGAGGGAAAGGCAAAGCTGAATCAAAACAAATCCGTCGGGAGCAGGATGAACGTGGCGGAGCAGTTGCTGAAGTCAGACAATCCTGTCACGAGGAATCTTGGAAGGACAATGATTGAGGAGCTGGCTTCGCTGGACAGGAAATAGCAAGTTTGAATGTGCAGTGTAGTGGGAAAAACCCAGGCGTCTTGGAGACAGAAGAACCTGATTTGGCAGTCTGGCTGAAACTGGAATCAGCCGAGTCACAGAAATCCGGCTCAATAGTATTCCAGCTCAGCGTCGTTCATACGCCGCCTCCAGGCATGGCCCCTTCATACACCTGCAGCGCGACGAAGTCGTTCTTTGACAGTGTAACGAGTCCGATCACTATATTCCGGAAATGGTGTAGATACACCATGAAGACCTGCTGGCTATATCCCACAGTGCTGTTCGTATGCACAGACGCCCACATCCCGACCGTACCGTTTCCGTAGACGGTGAAACGGAACGCAAACGAACCGTTCGAGGGATGGGTTAACAGTCCGGGGTTTCTTATGTTGAACAGGAGAAATGGTGGCAGACCGACGTATCCTGTCCGCCAGACATGCACACCATATCCGTCGAATGTGTTATTCGTTCCTATTATCAGCCAGGTCGCGTGACTCGCCTTCCACGTGCCTGCTATCGTGAAGTACGACGGCGCGTGAGTCGACGGCGGCCGCGCGACGATTGCAAACGCCTTGACCGGACTGAGAGTCAGCGTGACGCCTGCCGGCTGTGTCAGCACCACGCCGGCGGAAGCCAGGACCGCAGTCACGACGACCGCCAGGAATTTCAGCTCCGCAGCGTTCATCAAGCATCACCCTTGACCCATTTCGCCATGGCAGCGGCCACGAATATCGTTCCGATTATCAACGGTGGAAAGGCAAGCATCGAGAACAGTGGAAGATCCAGGAATGACAGGAACAACGAGCCCATGAAGACAAGCACCACGCCGAACGCCAGGACGATATCTGCCGTAAAAGGCCCCTTCTTGCGTACCCTGGCGGAAACGGCGGGGATCACAAGGCCGACAAAGGCTACCACGAAGCCTGCAATTATCAGTGTCACTGAATGCGCATAAATCCCGAGGTAAAGGCACGCTGCGGCTATCGGTATGCTGATGAGCAGGCTCTTCTTTAACTCATTCATGCTGTGCACGCTCCTGCCTGGCCCGATATTGTGTTACGCACTGCCATATGAATCTCAACAGGGCGGCCATGATCAGTGCGACACCAAGCACAAACGGTTCGAATATCAGTATCGCAGAAACAGTGTAATGGAAAAGCGCTGCAAGTTCCATGAAGAATACGCCAATTGACATGTACAGCACCCCTGCGTACAGCATGGAAGCAGAAAATGGATCGTCCCTGTGCAGATCTCTACTCGATTCCGTGTTCAATCACCCCTGCTACGTTTTATCGGCTCAGTGCCTTCCCTGACCACCATCTTCTTCGCCTCCGCCTCATCAATCCACCTGTAGTTGCTTCCATTCCTTATCCTCACCTTGCGGTGCATGGCCACGACGTGCTCCTCCGGCTGCGTATCCCCTGACGTTTTCCTTGCCTGCTGTTCCCTGAACAACGCGTCGCAGAACAGGAAAGTTTCAGTCATACATGATAGAATGACTGATGGATAATATGATATTTGCCCGCGAGCAGCATCGTATTGCATCCCTGCGCAACGAAGAATGGGGAAATGGAGTCGTTGAGGCACCCGTCTGCAAACTGACGTAACCGCAACGCAGGAACTGTTTCTGATTAACATACCATGCAGTGGAGGAAGCGGTAAATGCAAAGGTCTAATGCAGGAGGCCGGATTTGAACCGGCGAACCACTGCTGGACAAGGTCCTAAGCCTTGCGCCTTTGGCCAGTCTTGGCTACCCCTGCCTGTCCTGTTTTTCATCCATGAACGTGCCGATGAATCCGATTGCAGTCTCCCTCTTCCCCGGGTAGGTGATGAGACGTATTTCAATGTCTATTGAGTCTCTCTGTTTTCTGGAGGACGGATCAGCGGAAGAATACAGGATCGGAGTGCCGGCAAACGCAGACTGCTTGTCGAACCTCACGTGCAGCCTGTTAGAATCGTCCAGCCTCTGATCCAGCTGTTGCATAAGTTCGTGCCTGTCCTCCGCACTCATTCTGGAAAGGATGTATCTGAATGGAGCATCTCCTTCCGTGCGGCCGGTTATCAACCTCATCGGAAGGCCGAAGTGGGACTCTGCACTGGAAACGTCAAATCTCGCCTCGGGTCCGAGTACGCTTCGTATGGCCGTTTCCACCTTTGCAGGATCCTCTGTGGGATGACATATGCCAAGACATGTTATTTCACCCACCTTCCCTTTAGCGCCCCGTTCATTTTTCAACCCATGCACCTTCCGTCGTATGCCCTGACGCCGCTAACAAAACTGCCGGAATACTTATTTTTGTTCATTGTGCCTGTCGGCGTTAAGTTCCACATGAGGTAGATTTAATTCCAAGTTAGCATTAGTGCTGCGGGCACAGAATACGGAGCGCATTACTTGGTATCCAAAGCCAACGATCTGGTGAATGCCGAAACGCTTTCGGCCGCCATACAGATCCGCACAGGAATTAGTACGGCTGAAGCCGACGGATTAGCAGAGATGGTACTGTCCTATTTCGGCTTTGACCTGCAGGTGATAGATAATGCGCTGGAGCCCGAAGACAGGAAGGTGTTCTACCTGCTTCACGATGCAGGCATACTCTCGAGTGACTGGGAGGAGACGATGATACCCAGCGGCAAGATGTGGCGCATCTACTACTGGGAACTGAACGTGGCGCAGATCAGGAAGATGCTTTCGAAGAAGAAAGGCAGCGGCGCTTATGGCAGCGTTTACGATCGCCTTCCTTC
>JAKABN010000175.1 GCA_021796895.1 Thermoplasmata archaeon
CGATGATACCCAGCGGCAAGATGTGGCGCATCTACTACTGGGAACTGAACGTGGCGCAGATCAGGAAGATGCTTTCGAAGAAGAAAGGCAGCGGCGCTTATGGCAGCGTTTACGATCGCCTTCCTTCGGAAGCATGGGAACGCCGTAATATGCAGAGGTGATTTGATGAAAAGGAAGATACTGTTGCTGGTATGCGACGGCCTGGGAGACAGGCCATCCCCGGAACTGGGAGGAAGAACGCCACTTCAGGCCGCCGCCAAGCCAAACATCGACGCGCTTGCACGGAAAGCAATGCACGGCCTCATTTACACTTTATCGCCGGGCGTGGTGCCCGGAAGCGATACATCCCACCTGTCCCTCCTGGGCTATGAACCGCAGGGTTTCTACACGGGCAGGGGACCGTTCGAAGCGCTGGGTGCCGGAATGAAACTGAATCGTGGCGATATTGCCTTCAGGTGCAACTTCGCGACAGTCGATGCGCACGGTATTGTGATAGACAGGCGGGCTGGAAGGATCAGGGAGCCGGAGACTGCTGAACTTGCGTCTCTAGTTTCGGACATGCGAATAGACGGAGCCCACGTGCGCTTCAGAGAGAGCACCGAGCACCGGTGCGTTCTTGTCATCGGCGGCAAAGGCCTCGGCGCAGAAGTGAGTGACACTGATCCAGGGGCCACGGGAATGTCGCTGCAGCTTTCAAAGGGAAAAGACGCGGCATCGGCAAAGACTGCAAGAATACTCAACAAATTCACTGAAATAGCGCACGCCTCTTTTACTGAGAGCACTGTTAACAGGGAAAGAGCAGCGCGCGGTCTGCCTCCTGCAAACGCAGTAGCTGCCAGAAGCGGAGGTATCTATCCATCCATCGAGCCGTTCTGCGAGAAGCATGGCCTCACGTTCGGCGCTGTGGCGGCGGAGGGACTGATCAAAGGACTGTGCGCTGCATTGGGAGGCGAAGTTGTCACACCCCCCGGCGCGACAGCAGGGATGGATACAGATCTCAGGGCTAAGGGGAGAGCTGCTCTTGCCATGCTGAGTGAAAAGGATTTTGTTCTCGTGCACGTCAAAGCCACCGATATCGCGGGACACGACGGCAACGCCCGCGGAAAGGTCGACATACTGCAGAAGGTTGATGCGATGGTTGGCGAAATCATGAACGGCGCGGGAGACAGTACTGTTTTTGCCATCACCGGCGACCATTCAACACCCGTTTCGGCAAAAGAGCACACATGCGACCCCGTGCCTGTAATGATATATGCCGCTGGTCTGCGCTCGGACGGCATATCATCTTTCGACGAAATCAGCTCTTCGGCCGGCTCGCTCACATGGTTGAGGGGCATTGAGCTCATGCCGCTCCTGAAAGGTTATGCGGGAAGAAATGAGAAATACGGTGCCTAGGGTGCAACCGGTGCGACCCTGATGGCTTGCGCCACTGTACTGCCGAACTGCGACGTGCTGCACGTACCGCCGGCATCCGGTGTCCTTATGCCCTTCGACAGCAGTGCTGAAACGGCAGACTCTATCGCGTCCGCTGCAAGTAAATACTCTCCAGCAGCTTTCTTCATCCCCAGGTGCCTGAACATCATGGCCGACGAGAGTATAAGCGCGACAGGGTTGGCTACGTCGTGCCCGGCTATGTCAAAGGCCGAGCCGTGCACCGGCTCGAATATCGCATTCGCCTCACCTATGTTCCCCGATGGGGCGAATCCCAGTCCGCCGGCAATCTGCGCCGCCTCATCTGAAAGTATGTCGCCGTACAGATTGGATGTTACTATCACATCAAATGCCCCAGGGTTCCTGACTAGATTCATAGCCGCTGCGTCTACGAGCATTTCATCATACAGCACATCGCCGAATTTCGCCACAGTTTCACGGCATGTTCTCGAGAAGAGCCCGTCCGTGAATCTAAGCACGTTTGATTTGTGAACGCACGTGACCCTCTTTCCTCTGTTTCTCCCGGCGGCAAGCTTCGAAGCATATTCAGCGACCTTTGCAGTCGCTTTGCGGGTGATCAGCCTGAGTGCAATCGCTCCGCCTTCGAACTCGAATTCCATTCCTCTGTAGAGATCCTCTGTGTTTTCTCTGACTATCACGAGGTCGACGTCGCCGAATGGAGATGCGACGCCCGGCAGATTCTTCGCCGGTCTTATGTTCGCATACAGATCGAGCATCTGCCTCAGTTTCACTATGACCTCCGCTGCGCATTGGCCGACGGGAGCCTTCAGACAAGCATCCGATGAGCGTATGACGTCCAGAGAGCGCTCCGGCAGCGCCGCGCCTGTACCGCTCTTTACACGATCGCCTGCATCCGCATTCTCCAGCCTGAGCTCTATTCCAAATCTTTCCGACACGGCTTCTATGACCGGGTATGCGGCCCTCATGACCTCCGGACCGATGCCGTCGCCTTCCATAATCGCTATGCTGAGAGACAAGTTTTTCCCTACCTTCCGGAGGAGAGTCTCTCGGTTAACCTTTTTCTTGCCAGTCCGAGATTACCGCCGCGCATAACTGTTTCCAGCTCACCGCTGTCCAATAGAAGCGTCGAGATGCGCTCGCCGGACTGCGACAGCACGGCGCTGTTGTCCAAATCTATTTCGATATTATGCCCCTGGCCGATGCCATCCACGCTCTGCGCCCTGATCAGTGGAAGACCGTTGTTGACGGCGTTTCTGTAAAATATATCCGGAAAGGATAGGGCAATCACAGCGGCAACATTGTTGAATTTCAGAGCATACACCGCCTGTTCCCGGGAACTGCCGCAGCCGAAGTTCTCTCCGGCCACGACTATGTTGTGTCCGTTCTTCCTGCATTCTGCAGCAAAACCGCGGTCGTACTTCTCGAATGCGTGTTCCGCGAAGAAGCTGCCTTCCCAGCTTTCCTGGAGCAGATGCGCGGGAATAATGAAATCAGTGTTGATGTCGTTTCCGAATTTTCTTACAACTGTGCCCTGAAGCCTCATGCGTCATCACCCATGTATTTCCTCGGGTCTGTTATCCTCCCTTCTATTGCCGATGCGGCAGCGACGGCCGGGGATGACAGATAGATGAAAGCGTCATCTGCACCCATTCTTCCCCTGTAGTTTCTGTTGCTTGTGCTGAGACATCTGCTGCCGGGTCCCAGAACACCCATGTGTTTGCCGAAACAGGGCCCGCAGTTAGATGACTCTATATTCGCTCCTGCTTCCGCGATGGTGGACATTATGCCGTTTGAGGCGGCCCAGTTGAATACCCTCCTGCTCGCTGGTATCACTATCAGATTCACGCGGCTGCTCACCCGTCTTCCCTTAAGTATGCGCGCCGCAATCTCCAGATCAGACATTCGGGCATTGGCGCAGGAGCCTATGAAGACGGTATCTATTTCGTCATGCACCTCTGTTACAGGCCTGGCGTTTGCAGGCGAGTGCGGAAGGGACACGGTGGGCTCGACCATGGATGCATCAATCTCCACCGTCCTTGCATACAGGGCACCGGCGTCGCCTGTCCGTGCGTTAACCATGGCACGCTCGTCGAAATGTCTGCCGCCGTTTACGAATGCCTGCCTGATGTACGCTTCTGTTATTCCGTCTGGACTCACGAGCGCGCTCCGCGCACCCATTTCCACGGCAAGATTGCACATGGTGAATCTGCCATCCATCTCCATGGCAGCCACTGCTTCGCCGCCGAATTCAGCAACCCGCCTGGAGCAGCCGCCTTCGCCCATGATGCCGAGTATATGCAGTATGAGGTCCTTCGCGAAAACTCCCCTGCTCAGCCTGCCGGAAATCGAAAAGAGTACCGATTCGGGCACCGTGAATGAATAGAGCTCGCCGTTTGCCATAGCATGGTTTGCTTCGGTTGTGCCTATGCCGAATGCCAGCGCTCCCAG